>CAZJYV010000083.1:0-6253 GCA_964550295.1 uncultured Clostridium sp.
GTCCCGCTCTTTGAAAAAGGCGACGCGTGCGCGCATATCCTGCTCAATTTCCTCGATGGAAGCCTCTAATTTTTCCCGCCCGGTGGCGTAGTGGGAGGCAGGGAAAACAGCTGCGTGAGAGCGCAGCGAGAGCACCTCGCCCGTTAGGGCGGAAATCTCGCTGATGCGCTCGATCTCATCCCCGAAAAACTCTACGCGCAACGCTTTATCGGACCAGTTGACGGGAAAGATATCCAACACGTCGCCCTTGGCACGGAAGGTGCCGCGCTTAAAGTCGAATTCGCTTCTCTGATACTGGATGTCCACAAGCTTGCGGATGACCTCATCCCGGTCGGTTTTGCTTCCTTCGCGCAGGGAGATGGAAAGCTTAAGGTACTCCTCCGGGTCGCCCAGCGCATAGATGCAGGAAACCGAGGCGACGATGATGACATCCCTGCGTTCGTTCAGGGCGCAGGTTGCGCTGTGGCGCAGCTTGTCGATTTCATCATTGACACTGGAAACCTTTTCGATATAGGTATCCGAGGAGGCGATGTACGCTTCCGGTTGGTAATAGTCGTAATAGCTGACGAAATATTCAACCGCACTGTCCGGGAAAAACTCGCGGAACTCGCTGCAAAGCTGTGCCGCGAGGGTTTTGTTGTGCGCGATAACGAGCGTGGGCTTCTGAACCTTTTCGATGATTTTTGCCATCGTGAAGGTTTTGCCTGAGCCCGTGACGCCCAGCAGCACCTGTGTGCGCTTTCCGTCAAGTATGCCTTGACTGAGCCTTTCTATCGCCTCGGGCTGGTCGCCCTGCGGCTCGAAGGGCGAAACTGCCCTGAACTCGTTCATATCAGCATTCGTAATCCACAGATACCGAGCTTTCCAACACGGTGTGGATGTAGTCCCTGACCTTTTCGTGCGCCGGGTGCTTTAGGTATGCGTCCAGCCCTGTCCGGTCGTCGAAGGTTGCAATGAGTGCCAAGTGGCACGAACGGGATGAATCCGTGCAATCCACGCCTGTTTCCATGGAGCGCAGAGAGGGAACCACGCCGACGAGCGACTCTAAAAGGGCTGAAACCTTTTGGGCTTCGACCTTGTCGCGGTATCGGTGGCAAACAACATGCCTGATCATAATAACTACTCCTTTGTTCCCATATACGCCTACGATATTATAACAGCAAAAGGGCGATATGGGAACGGAATTTTATCGCCAAAGCAAGGCCTTTTTCTCAACGTTTGCACTCGGACGACACAGGCATGATGGGGGTGGCTGGCGAAGCGGGAGCTGAGGCAAGTTTTAAATATGAGGTTCAGCTATGTGCTGCGCTCGCACCGCACGCGAAAACGGCCCTCGCCGCCGGGCGAAAGCCGTTTCCTTTCGAATGCTAAAATGTCCGTGAACCAAAATGAATGTTTCCGATCAGGCGGTAAGCCGAGTTCTGTCGGCCGGCTTGCGCCGACGTACAGCCATCTATCTTGGGAACGCGTCGCCGCGTTCCTCACGCGATTATCAGGGGCGTGACGGGCAGCCATTTTCGCGGGTCACCCCGCGGTTGCCCCCATTCCAATCTTGCACCGGGTGGGGTTTACAGCGCGGAACTGTTGCCAGATCCGCGGGTGAGCTCTTACCTCGCCTTTCCATCCTTACCGCGCCGAAGCGCGGCGGTATATCTCTGTTGCACTTTCCCTAGAGTCGCCTCCGCCGGATGTTATCCGGCACCCTGCCCTGCGGAGCTCGGACTTTCCTCATACGGATCGCTTGCGCGCCGTACGCGGCTGCATAGCCTGGTCGGAACCTTTCAAATCATAAACGTTTTCATGAATAAATGCAACTGTTAATCCGAGTAAAGAATCCGACCGCAGTTTTCGCATTCAACGATGCTTTCATCCGCAGCAACGCGTTTAACCGTTGTTGTTGACAAGGACATGTTGCAGCCGCCGCACTGGTTGTTCTCAACCTTGGCAACAGGAATTGCATGATGGTTTTTAATCCTTTTATAATGGTCCATCAGCGCGGGATCGACCTTTGCGGCAGCTTGCGCAAGCACCTTCTTGGCTTCCTCGATTTCGGGCTGCGCACTGGCGAGCTCTTCCTCGCACTGAATGCGCGTGTCGTCATATTCCTTTTTCGCCTTTCCGGCCTTTGCGTATGTATCCTTGTAATCGTTGGTCGCCCTTTCGATCCATGCGAGCATATCGAAAAGCTCCCTGCGCGCGCTGTCCATGCGCGCCATGAGCGACTCGATCGCCCTGCGGGATTCGGTCATTTCCTCCGCTGTGACCCCGTCGTCATTCTGCATGACGTTGAATTCGGAAACTTCGAGTTCGTATTTATGCTCCAGCGCTTCCACCTGCTCGGCAAGCTTATCGACGGACGACTTGCGCGTTTCGATGTTTTTCTGGATCGTGCTGATGGAGTTTTGCTGTTCGGTCAAATAGGCGTGAAGTTTGTTCAGCCTCAGCCGTGCGGGTTTTGCCTTGATCTTGCTGTCGAGCCGTTCAAGGGCGAGATCCGCTTGCTGATATGTCCAAAGCGCGTCGAGCCTTTTCATGATGCCACCTCCGGTATTCGTTCACGCGCGCAAGACGTTTTCAAAGCCTTCTCAGGCATGGTTCCTCGCGACGCGTCAAATTATATTGTACACCAGGAGCCAGTTCCTGTAAACGTTTTATCAAAGGAAGCAGCACAACACGTTCCGTTTCGTAATGCCCCGCCTCAATGATGCAAATTCCCGCCGCGCTTGCATACAGTGCGTGATGATGCTTGCATTCGCCCGTCAGATACACGTCCGCGCCCGTCTCAAGCGCCTGTGCCGTGAAGTCGCTTCCTGCGCCGCCCATGAGCGCAACGCGGCAAACCGCACGGCGGCCGTCCCCGCATACGCGCACGACGGTGCAGAGCCGTTCTTCGACCATGCGCGCGAAATCGCTCAGTGTCACAGGCTTTTCCAGTGTGCAGACACGCCCGTAATTCCCTTGGGCAAACGGAACCGAGCCGGTCAGAGAAAGGATTTGGGCGAGTGCGTCGTTCACGCCGCCCCATGCGGCGTCCAGGTTCGTATGCGCCGCAGCGTGACCGATTCCATGCCGCGCGAGGATATATGAGCCGGCGGTTTTCGGGTCGTCCGGCAAAAAGCGTTTGATGCCGTTGAAGAATACGGGGTGATGCGTAAGCAGCAGATCCGCGCCCATGTCAACGGCTTCTTTTGCGGTCGCGGGGGTGCAATCGAGCGCGACGAGGACGGATTTGATTTCGTCGTGATCGGGGCCGACGAGCAGACCGATGTTGTCGTTTGCCATCGCACCTTCCGGCGGCGCAATCGTTTCGATGGCTTGGATGAATTCTTTGAGTTTCATGCATTCTCCTCCCAGCTTTCAAGCAACCGGATCACCCCGTTGAGTTCGTTTTCGAGAACCTCGGGAACTTTGCCGTTTTTTTTCGCTGTCTCCATACGCTTCTCGCGGCTTGTGCGCACGCGCTCCAAAAGGCAGCGCAACGCGTCCTGACGCTTTGCGTAACACACCGCGCCGAACTCGAGGAGGGCGTCGTCGGCATAGGGACGCACATCCTGCGGGCTGTGTTGAGCCATGATGAGCTGATAATACCGCCCCGTGTCAAGAACTACGTTTTCATCCGCTATGGCGTATCCGTTTTGGCAGAGCCAGCCGCGCAGTTCACGCTCGCCGCCCATGGGCTGGAGGACAAGCGCCACGGCCCGCGTGGCGACTGCTTCGCCCTTTTGCAGGATGTCTGCGATCAGTTCGCCGCCCATGCCCAGTATGGCGATGGAATACGGTTCGTCTGCACCCATATCCAACGCCGCAAGCCCGTCCGCGCGCAGGAACTCGGCCGTGCGGTTATGCCGGTTGAACAGCACCCGCGCCTTGGCGAGGGATGCTTCGCTGATGTCGATGGCAAAGACGCGCTGTACCTTTCCTGTCATCAGCGCAGCGAGGGAAAGCTTGCCGTGGTCGCAGCCGACGTCGACGAGCGCGCCGCCTTCCGGCAGCATGGCAAGCGCCGTGTCAAGCCTTCGAGCAAGACGAATATTCATTTTAATGACGGGCATTTCCATGCGTTTATTCTAAAACAAATCCTTTGGGAATGCAAAGATTGGAAAGTTTTTTGGACAACGCTCATAAGTATAGCCATACCATATGGATTGACGGAGGTATATATGGAATACAGGCGCAGGAGAAGACGCGCGAAGGCGAGATACAGGACGAGATCGGCAAGGACTTCCGGCGGAAGCTCGGTCGGCGGAGCCATTATTTCGCTTCTGCTGATCGCAGGGATCATCTATGTGATCGCATCCTCCACGGCGGGGGAGTGGGTGGCAAAAAACGTCATGGCGCCCGCGATCGCATTCTTTACCGGCGCGAAAGCGGAAACCGACGAAGGCGAACAGGCAAACGCGGACAACACCGCGGAACCCGTGGGCGAGGATCAAACGACGATCGACCTTTCCGAAGGGGATTCAGCGCCTGTAAGCGCGCAGCTCACCTTCCCGGGCGTTACTTGCTATATGCTCCAGATGGGCGTATTTACCTCACTTGAAAACGCAAACGCGGAGGCGGCGACGCTTCAGGCGCGCGGAGCTGCCGGATATATTATGGAGGACGCTTCCTCAGGCGCAACGCGGTATCGTGTCATAGCTGCCGGGTATGAGGATTACGACAGCGCTAAGAGCGTGAAGGATCGCCTGGTCAGCGAGGGGACGGATTGCACGATCTTTACGTTGGAGTCGGTTTCTTCCGTATTCAAAGTGACCGCTCCGGAAGAATCGATAACAGGGGTGGGTACGGGATTTGAGGCGATTTCCGAAGCTCGGAAAAGCCTTGCGCAAGCCTTTATCGACTTTGACAAAAACGCCATGACCGTAACGGAGGGTAAAGCTAAGGCTGCGGAGATTCTCAGCGCGCTTGAAGCGGATATGGAGCCGCTTGCATCCTTCGCGCCCGACGGCGGCACGCTTTCGGAAATCCTCGACACATACGCGCAGATCAAGGCCTCCTTCGAGCAGCTCGCCGGCGGGGACTATGAAAGCGCAGTGGATTTTTCAGCCTCGATGAAGTATACTTATCTTAATATTACAGATAGGTACGCCGCACTGACGGAGGCGCTGGCGGGATAGCGAGGATCATGAAAGCATCGCAAATTAAACAGATACTGGACGCAGAGGTACTTTGCGGGGAGCAGCATCTGGAAGGGTTCGAAGTTGAGTCCGCGTTTGGGGCGGATATGATGAGCGATATGCTCGCTTTTTATGTGAAACCATCCACGATTGTTCTTACGGGTACAATCAACCAGCACCTGCTGCGCACTGCTGAGATGCTGGATCTGCGATGCGTGCTGTTTGTGCGCGGCAAAACCGTGCCTGAGGAGATCATCAACACAGCGCGCGAAATGGACATGATTATCATGAACACGGACAAGACCCTGTTTACCTCCTCCGGACTTTTATATGAAGCCGGTCTTCGGAGCTGCACGAGGTAAGCGATGGAGAATATTATATACAGCGAAATTCATCGTGTTGATAAAGGCAGTTTTGCCACGGCAGGGGATGCTTCCCGTGCAATGAAAAACACGCTCAAACGCATGGGCATCGATCCTGCCGTCATTCGGGATGTTGCCATCGCCTCCTATGAACTGGAGCTGAATTTGGTGATCCATTCAAACGGGGGATGCATGATGCTCGATGTGTATCGGGACAAGCTGCGCCTGAAAAGCGCGGACAACGGACCCGGTATCCCGGATGTATCGCTCGCGTTGCAGGAAGGTTATTCGACTGCATCGCAGGAAATTCGCAATATGGGCTTCGGTGCGGGCATGGGGCTGCCCAACATCAGACGGCACAGCCATGAGTTTGAAATTGAGTCCGCGCTCGGCGTGGGTACGACGATTACCTCCCTTTATCACATCGATCAAAACGACGGAGGAAAATGATGTATACACATTCCGTTCGAATTGACAAACGCAAGTGCGTCGGCTGCACAAGCTGCATCAAAACCTGTCCCACGGAGGCCATCCGCGTGCAGGACGGAAAAGCAAAGATACTGCCGGACCGATGCATCGACTGCGGACGCTGCATCGTGTACTGTCACCATCGCGCCGTGGTTTCGGTGACGACACCCCTTGAAGCCCTCGGGGATTTTAAGTACAACATCTGTATCCCTTCCGCATCCTTCTACGCGCAGTTTCGCTCACTTACCTCGCCGGAGAAGCTTTTTCCATCCCTCTATGCGATGGGGTTCGACGCGATTTATGAAG
>CAZJYV010000083.1:6263-8192 GCA_964550295.1 uncultured Clostridium sp.
AGCCGCTGAAATCGTCGCCGAGGCGACGCGCCATTACATGAAAACATCGGATGCCGTATTTCCGCTGATCTCCACGAACTGCCCGGTTATTCCGCGGCTCATCACCGCGCTTTATCCGAACCTGATCGATAACCTTTCGCCTTTTTTGCCGACAAACGAGGTTGCGGCGCGCATCGCCAAGCGGGAATTTGCCCA
Organism: uncultured Clostridium sp.; assembly: GCA_964550295.1. Classification (GTDB taxonomy): domain Bacteria; phylum Bacillota; class Clostridia; order Christensenellales; family CAG-138; genus Phil1. Next base: position 6,459 of record CAZJYV010000083.1, read on the forward strand.
AGCCGCCGGCGTGCCGATGAGCGAGATCGGCGCGTATTATATTTCGCCCTGTGCGGCGGAAACCACGCATGTGAGAAATCCGCTTGGCATCGAAAAAAGTGAGCTGGATGGTGTGTTCGCTTCCCGCGACATCTATGCAAAGGTCATTTCGCTCATGGGCGAGGTGAAAACGCAGCCGAACACCGTCATGTTTCCTTCCGGCGCGTTTGGCATCGGCGCTGCGGTCATCGGCGGTTTTTCAGCCGCTGTCGGCACGGAGCATTACCTCGCGGTGGACGGCGTACATTCGATCATCCAATGTTTGGAGGAAATCGAAAACGAGCGGCTCGGCGACCTGCAGCTGTTTGAGGCGATGGCCTGCAGCGGCGGATGCGTGGGCGGCCCTCTGAATTTTGAAAACCAGTTCGTCGCGAAAAACCGCAACAGGCGCATTGCCTATTCGCAGCCGCGCATGGATCTTGAAACGGATGAGCACATCAGCAAATATGTCGGTTCATCGCTCATCCGCTTTGAAAAGCCCTTTGAACCGCACGACATCTTAAAACTGTCGGATGATGTGATCGAGGCGATCCGCATGACGGATAAGCTTGAGGAGATCAACCGCTCGCTTCCCGGACTGGACTGCGGCTCCTGCGGTTCGCCGACCTGCCGCACGCTCGCCGAGGATATCATTAAAGGCAGCGCGGTGGAGATGGACTGCATTTTCAAGCTGCGCGATAAGGTGCGTCAGATGGCGCAGGACATGGTGGATCTCGCAAGCGCAAATAAAAGAGGGTAGAACGGAGGAGAACGATGACCGTTAACGAACTTGCATCGAAGATACAGGGCAAGGTGCTATCCCAACACGGGGAAAACACGGTTACCTGCGGCTGTGTCTGCGACCTTCTGAGCTGGGTGATGGCGCGCGGAAGCGCCGGCTGTGCGTGGACGACGGTGCAAACGCACCTCAACGTCATCGCCGTGGCTTCGCTGCACGAAATGGCGTGCGTCATCTGGCCGGAGGATATGGAAACGAACCCGGAATCCGTGAAGAAGGCCGACGAAGTGGGCGTCGCCGTGGTTGCATCGCCGCTTTCAGCCTACCGGATCGCGGGCATCCTGTACGCCGCCGGCATCGAGGCGTAAGGTGAAGCTTGCGGCGGATCTGCACATCCATTCCTGCCTGTCCCCATGTGCGGATATGCTCATGACGCCGAACAACATCGTGGGCATGGCGCGTCTCAAAGAGCTTGACGTCATCGCCGTGACGGATCACAACAGCGCAAAGAATCTGCCCGCTGTGCAGGCCGTCGCACAGGCGGCGGGCGTGTTGCTCTTGCCGGGGATTGAAGCAGAAAGCCGCGAGGAAGTGCATGTGCTCTGCTATCTGCCCTCTGTGGAAGCGGCGCTTGCCTTGGGGGAGCAGCTTTATGAGCATTTGCCGGATCATCCCAACATGCCGTCTTTTTTCGGCGAACAGACCGTGATGGATGGAGAGGATGCCGTCATTGCGGCAGAGCCGCGCCTGCTCGTTCAGGCGACCGACCTTTCCATCGAGGAGCTTGCCGCATTATGCCGATCCTTGGGCGGCGTGCCCGTTCCCGCACATATCAACAGAACATCTAATTCCGTCCTCAATAACCTCGGTTTCATCCCGCCCGGCATCGGCTTCACGAGCGTGGAGGTTTACCGTGCGCTGCCCGTACCGGAACACGCCGGAACGGAACGCTGCCATATCCTGTATTCCTCGGACGC
>CAZJYV010000084.1:0-7940 GCA_964550295.1 uncultured Clostridium sp.
ACGAGGCCGCGCGCATTGTCCACGATGGGGCCGTAAGCATCGTTGGAGATGATCATGCCGACGATGGAAAGCATGCCGACCGCAGCCATGGAGATGCCGTACATACCGTAGATGGCCGAGCCGCCATCGCCGCCCAGGGGCAGGCAAAGCTTATAAGCGACCAGCGCCGAGAGCCCGATGCCGACAAGCGCGGGGAGCACGCTGAGGAAGCCGTAGGACACGCCCGAAAGGATCGTGAACGCGGGGCCGGATTTGGACGCGTTCGCGGTGAGCTGAACGGGCTTTTTGCTGTCGTCCGTGAAATAGTCGCTTGCAAGGCCGATGATCACACCCACGACAAGACCGGCGGTGGTTGCGCCCCAAACCCTCCACTCAAGCTTGAAGAGCCAGGTGGTAAGCGCCGTAAGCACGAAGAAGATCGCTGTGGTCACATAGGTGCTGAAGTTGAGCGCGCGCGTCGGGCTTGCGTTTTTGCCCATGCGCGCCGCAAGCACGCCAATGGCGGAGGAGAGCAGGCCGAGCGCTGCGTACAGGAACACGAGGATGGAGAAATTGCCCATACCCTTATCGATGGCAAGCGCCATGACGAGCGCAGCAGCCATTGAAGCAACGTTGGAGTCGAACAGGTCTGCGCCCATACCGGCACGTCGCCCACGTTATCGGCGATAACGGCGGGGTTGCGCGGGTCGTCCTCAGGGATGCCCAGCTCAACCTTGCCGACGAGGTCCGCGCTTATGTCTGCGGTTTTTGTAAAAATACCGCCGCCCGCTTTTGCGAAGAGCGCAAGGCTCGATGCGCCGAAACTGAAGCCCAGAACCGCGCTGGAATCCTTAGTCAGCATGTAAACGAGCGTCACGCCTAAAAGGCTGGCACCGACGACCGCCATACCCATCACGGCGCCGCCGCGGAAGCCCGAAAGAAAGCTGTGTCGGATATCCTTGACGGCAGCTTCCGCAGACTTGACATTTGCCTTCGTGGCTGTCACGATGCCGATTTTGCCTGCGAGCGCGGAGATCACCGCGCCGGCTATGTAGGCGAGCGCCATCTTGATGTTTTCAGCCGCGTTGCCAAGCCAGATGGGGCTCGGCAGGAATACGACGATCAGCACCGCCGCAACTGCGACGAAGCGCGCGAGAACCGCGTACTCACGGCGAAGGAAGGTGTTTGCGCCCTTCGCGATCAACTGCCCGATCACTTTGATCTTTTCGTTTGAAGAGGGGCACTTTTTAACCCAAACATAAAAGTACGCCGCCACGAGGAAAGAGAGCAAAGCCACAGCAATCGACAGCACAAAAGTCGTTGTCATGTTCAATTCCATACTTGTCTCCTAGCCATTCATGATTGAAATATTTCCGGAAATATTTTCGTCCGAATTATATCATTATTTCGCCCGATTGGCAACTTAATGCACGTTATGGATTTCGGTCGGTACAGCCTTTTTTGTTATACCCGTCGGATGGGATCATGCGGTTCGCGCCCTGTTATGCGCGCATGCGGGCGCGGATAGGCCGGCGGCGCGCAAATGTTGACGCACGCGGATTGTGCCGTAAAAAACAAATAGGCGAGCGAATCCTGTTCGGGGAGATTTATGCTTTTTGCTCGGGTTCAACGTAGGTCATCACCCAAAGGTTGTCCGCAAACAGATACGCTGTGGGCCGCACGCCCATCGCCATTCCGGCGGCCGGGGCGCGGACAGGCACGCCGTCCACCGCGCCGATCGCTTGTCCGGCGTTGATGGTATCCCCCCTGGCCACGCAGGGCGACCAAAGCCCGGCTTTTTCTGCTGTCACGTCGAGCAGCGTGCCGTAAAAGGCAGGCGGATTCCCGCGCACCTCTCCGGTCAGCATCCCGAGGGATCGCAGCAGGTCGAGTAGCGCCTCAAAGCAGCCCGCGCCGACGGACACATTCACAGACCCTTCGCCCGCGCCTGAGGGCAGTTCGATGACGCAGGCCGCCTGAGCGCGCTTGCGTGTGGATTCCGTAAAAAGCTGACCGCCCGTCCCCTCCGAATGAACGGCGACCGGCATCGTGATGCGCGAAACCAGCGCGCGCGTCTTTTCCGATTCGCTGTAAACGGACAGGATATAGGGTAGCCCGTGCTGCCCGCAGCAATGCAGGTCGATGAGAAAATCGGCCTGTTCGGTTTGCTCCCATACCGCGGCTGCGAGTCTGTGGGAGATGCTTGCATGTTCATTTCCCGGGAAAATGCGGTTGAGGTCTTCCCGATCAAAGGGGCATCGGCGCTGCATGCAGCGCATGGCGGTCGTGTTGACGGCGGGTATGATCTCCACACTGCCGTACAGGAGCGGATGTTCATGCAGATAGTCGATCAGCCTGCCCGCAACATAGACGCCCGTCACCTCGTTGCCGTGGATACCCGCCGTAAAGAAAACATGCGGCGCGCCTTGACCGAAGGTATGCTTTTCAAATTCCGCCATAACGCCGTTTTCGCGGATTGTTACTGTTTCCATCGTTTGTCCTCCGTTGTGTATCGCGTTGCCGCGTGATATAATGCAATGGCTATTTTCACCTTTATGAAGGAGCTTCATGGCCGTTTATACGCTAAAAAAAATCGCGCTTCATCTGGCGGCCTGCGCCGTCGTATGGACGCTCGTCGCCCTGTTTTCACCGGGCGGCAGGTTGTACGCGGGCTGGACTGCGGGCGTGCTGGGCGCGTGTTACCTGCTTGCCGCATGGTTTGCGTACCTGAAAAGCAAAGGCACGGATTTTATGAAGCTGATCCGCCGCAAACGACCGCCCAGGGTGCCTTACTATCTGCGCGGATCGGATAAAAATGCAAAAGCGCGCCTGACGATTAACAATATCCGCCACGAGTATGATGACGACCTCGCCCAAACGGCAGAGGAGGGTGCAAACGAAGGGCTGCCCCTCGTTGCGCGGCAGCGGCTGAGCGCGCTGGCTTGGCTGGTCGTGGGCGCGGTTCTGCTCGCGCTGTCGTTCTTTTGAAATGAACGAGCAGCACAATCCGATTGACAAGCCGCCGTCCTTCCCATATAATGCAACGCGGGAATGAAGTTCTCCCGCGGAACAACCGAAACCGCCTGACGGCTGATGACTTCTGCGCAAGCGGATATCCGGCCGCCGTTTTATGTTTTGGAGAGGATGCAACCTGTTATGATAGAATGCCTTTATGTTGGTCTCGGCGGCTTTCTCGGCGCGGTCTGCCGCTATCTCGTCAGCCTGATTCCGCTCAGAACCGAAAGCGGATTTCCGGTCCTTACGTTTTTCATCAACATAGCAGGCGCGTTTGCGGTGGGTCTGATCGCGGGCTTAACCACAAAGGAGTTTGCGCTCAGCCAGAACGCAGTTCTGTTCCTGAAGGTTGGCTTATGCGGCGGCTTTACGACGTTTTCCGCGTTTTCTTTGGAGACCGTGACCCTTATGCGCAATGGTTCCTACGGCGTCGCCGTCGCATATGCGCTTTTAAGCGTGATCTTTGGCGTACTGGCTGCGTTTGGCGCGCAGTTCCTGACTGCGGACTGATAGGCTGCAAAAAGGCAGGCGTGCTTGTTAAGCCCGCTTTTCAGTTACATCGCAACTTCAACGGTTTTCACCGCAAGCTCCAAGTTTGTAAAACTTGCGCGCTCACCCATATAACCCTTCGTGTCCGCGTCAATGAAATATTCGGGTACGACAAGATAGGTTTTACCATCCGCCTCATACACGGCCGCGCCTTTGAAAAAGCGCTTGCCGCGGTGCGCGCAGAAATAGAGCTGCTCCCGCTTGCAGCGAAACAGATATTTGTCGATCATCTCGTCAAACACGCGGCTGCCCGTGATGCCGCCGCAGACGTAGTCGAGGGCATATTCATGCGTCTGGACTTCCGCCTCGCACGCGAGCGTAACAACACGCGTGTCCGTATCGTAGGCGTCACCCTTCTGGATGGCATGGAGGACGATGTTTTCATAACAGCCGTTGCCTGTTTTTGCGGCATTGCGGCAATCGATCACATACACGCTCGCGCTGCCAAGAACTTCGATCGTTCCGTTTTGGTAGACGAGCGCCGTATCTTCCGAAATCGCAAAGCCGGTTTTCGCGTTTTCCTGGTTATACAGACAGGCCTCGATCGTGCGCAGCAGCCGCGGCCGCGCATTAAAATGCTGATCCACGACGCCATGCGTAAAGAAACCCAGCCCCTGCGCGAGCAGCAGAGGAACGCAGGGGTTGTCCTCCTCCATCAGCTCATCGTAGCCCTCATAACCATAGCGGATGCCGCGGCTCAACACGCCGCGGTTGCTGCCCTCGCCAATCATCGCGCGGCTCATGATCGCCGCGCCCGCGCTAGAGCCGCCGATTGCGCCGCCGTCCGCGTAAAGCGCGCGCAGTTTGGATAAAAACGCGGTATCCGTGCCGTCCGCGCGCAAAAACGCCCGAACGACGTAATACTGATCGCCGCCTGTGAACCACACGCCACGGACGCCTTCGAGCAATTCGCAAAGGCCGTCCGCATCCCCCGTCAAAGCATTCTGCCCGCGCTCATCGCGCACATTCTCCGGATAAACCGGAATCAGAACGCAGTTGCCACTGGGTACGCCGAGCCGTTCGAAGTCCGCCGCGTAGGAGCGGAAGGTTTCATCCGGTCCGCCGCCGGATGCGGTCACGATAAACGCAAATTTATTGTTGGGGCCGCCCGCACGTTCGATCAGGGCGGAGAAGATTTCGTCTGCGCTTTCAACCATGCCGCCGCCGACGATTAAGAGCGTTCCGTTCATTGTTTTATGTCCTCCGATTTTATAATCAGTCATTCCATTCCGGTAAAGGGCAGCCGCATCGCAAGGTCGCTCGTTTCAACCAGAAGGCCGCTTTGCGCTCTTTGAAGCGACATCCAGTCGGGCGAGGGGTCATCCTCACACGCGAGTGCGGTGTCGTCCGGCATCATGCGAACGCGCGCGCGGAATGTGCCATAGTCGAGCCAAATATCATCATCCCTTTGGGATACCGTAAAATCATCGTAAGCGGGGTTGAAAAACCTTCCCATGAATACGGCGCGTTCATCCTCGTTCAGCGGACGTCCCTGCTGTGCGCGGACGAGCGGCTGTCCGCTTTTTTCGCAGGAACGCTTCCAGTCTGCGATGTCGCGTGAAAGATCCCGGGCAGGCGCGCCGCACAAATCGTCAAGCAGCGCGTCGCGCAGCATGGTTGAGCCCCATGTGCCGCTGGTGTTGAGCAAAATGACGATGCCCTCTCCCTCATCCGGAAAAAAGGATACGTTGGAGTTGAAGCCGCCGATTGCGCCGCCGTGCCAGACGAGGCGGCGACCCCGGTATACGCTCGTGCGCCAGCCGAGCGCGTAACCGCTGCCAAGCTCAACGCTGTTTTCGTCGGCGGTCGGTACATTTGGCCTCACGAGCTGCGCAAACGCCCCCTGCGAACACAGCGGCGCGCCGGAGCGGAGCAGGCACTTGAGCCATTCCGTCATGCCCAACAGGTTTGTCCGTATGCCGCCGCAGGGTCCCGCCACAGGGTTATCCGCACGATGGGTGCGATACGCGCAGCCCTTTCCGTTCGCCCGGTAGGGCAAAGCCCAGTCAAGCGCAGGATCGCACTCTTCTCCGCGGAAGCTCACCTGCATACCAAGCGGCCCTGCGATGCGCGCCGCGATCAGTTCTTTCCACGGGCTGCCGCAGGCGCAGGAAAGCACATGACCCAGAACGATGAACATATGGTTGTTGTACTCGTAACCCTCGCGAAACCCGCGGGAAAGCTCCATAAACTTCGTGCGCCGCGCCATATCCTCGATGGAGGTATAAACGCGCGCGCGCATAAACTCATGCCGCGCGAGACCGCTCCTGTGGCAGGCGAGGTCGCGACCTGTCATGTGAGCCGCCGCGTATTCGTCTAACATGGCAAAGTCGGGAAAAGCATCGCGAACCGGCGCGTCCCAGTCGAATCGGCCTTCGTCGCAGGCGATTGCGCCGAGCATGGAAGTGAACGCTTTGGAGTTGGAGGCGATATCAAAAACGGATTCCGCCGTGACGGGCCGTTTCGCTTCCCGGTCTGCATAGCCGAAGCACTCCATGCGCGTCTGCCCGCCTCGGATGATCGCGAACGCGCCGCCGACGAGGCCCGTCGCCTCCCGAACCGCTGCGACCGCCTGTTTTTCGGTTTGCGTCATAAGCTCCTTTCAAAAAAAGGGACCGATGCGCACACCGGCCCCCGCCGCTTAAAGATGCGGTTTAATTCGCGCGTTTGCGGTATTCGGCTACCTCGGGTTCGTTTGCCCAAACGAAATGACCGGGGCGCACTTCCGCCCAATAAGGTTGTTCCACCTCATAATGGTGCTGTGAGGGATCGTATATCGCCACCGTTTTGTCGCGCTCGATATCGGGGTCGGGTACGGGCGCGGCCAGCAGAAGCGCGTTGGTGTAGGGGTGGAACGGGTGGGCAAAAAGCTCCTCGCTCTCCGCAAGCTCCATCAGACGGCCTTTGTACATCACCGCGATGCGGTCCGAGATGAAGCGCACAACGCTCAGGGCGTGGGCGATGAAAAGATAGGTAAAGCCCTTTTCTTTCTTGAGCTGGTTGAGAAGGTTGATCACCTGTGCGCGGATGGAAACATCCAGCGCGGAGATCGGTTCATCCGCCACGATGAACTTGGGTTCCACCACAAGGCTTCGCGCGATGCCGATCCTCTGGCGCTGTCCGCCGGAGAACTCATGCGGAAAGCGCGTGACGTACTCGTCCATCAAACCTACGCTGTGCATAGCCTCGGCGACCCTGCGCCGGCGGTCCTTCTCATCCGTATATAGATGAAAGTTGTAAAGGCCTTCCGAAATGATGTAATCCACCTTGGCGCGCTCGTTGAGCGAGGCCATGGGGTCCTGAAAAATCATCTGCACGCTCTGGCGGAATTCGGTCAGTTCCTCGCCGTGCATTTTTCGGTTGATCTTCGTGCCGTTGAAGAGGATTTCACCTTTGCTGGTGTGGCAGATCTTCATGATCGCCTTGCCCGTCGTCGTCTTGCCCGAGCCGGATTCACCCACGAGCGAAAACGTTTCGCCCGGATAGATATCAAAGCTCACATCCTTCACGGCGCTGAACTGCTTGCGGTTGAGCTTGAAGTTCACCGTGAGGTTGCGCACGGAAAGCAGCGGCTTCATCTGGGAAAAATCTTTGGGCGGCGCCGGTTTTTCGGCGCTTTTTTGCTCCTGTGCGCGCGCGATTTCATCGGCATATTCTTTTGCCTGATCGCATAGCAGCCAGGTCTTTGCGTAATGCGTATCGGTCACCTTGAAGAACGGAGGTTCGTGTTCGAAGTCGATCTTCATGGCATCCGGATTGCGCGGCGCGAAGGCGTCGCCCTGAATCTGCTTATAGAGGTTCGGCGGAGAGCCTTTGATCGAGTGCAGATCATGTCCGCGCACGCCGAGCTGCGGCAGGGAAAGCAGCAGCGCTTTGGTGTAGGGATGGCGGCCGTCCTTGAAAATTTCATGGGCGAGGCCGTATTCCACGATCTGACCTGCGTACATGACGGCGACCCTGTCCGCAACGTTTGCAACCACGCCGAGGTCGTGCGTGATGTAGATGACGGACATGTCGAGGTCCTTCTGCAACTTTTTGATGAGATGCAGGATCTGCGCCTGTACCGTCACATCCAGGGCGGTGGTCGGTTCGTCGCAAATGAGGATATTCGGGCGGCAGGCGATGGCGGTCGCGATGACGACGCGCTGGCGCATCCCGCCGGAAAATTCGTGCGGGTATTGCTTATACCTGGCTTCGGGTTCGGGGATGCCGACCTGCCGCAGCAGCTCGATCGCTTGGTTTTTCGCCTCATCCTTGGGCGTGCCGAAATGCCACGTGATCACCTCGCGGATCTGCTCGCCCACGGTCTTGACCGGGTTGAGGGAAGTCATCGGATCCTGAAACACCATGGCAATCTTCTTGCCGCGCACAGTCAGCCATTCCTTTTCGGTTTTATA
>CAZJYV010000085.1:0-7668 GCA_964550295.1 uncultured Clostridium sp.
GCAAGGTCGGCGACACATACGAGCTTGTCGCGGGGGAAAGGCGTTTGCGCGCGGTGACGAGCCTTGGCATGGAGCGGGTGAGCTGCATCATCCAGCAGGAGATCCTCGATGAAACCAGCGCGGTGATGGCGCTCATCGAAAACCTGCAGCGCGAGGATCTGCACTTCCTCGAGGAGGCACAGTGCTACGCGTCCCTGCTCGAAACCTACAGCCTCACGCAGGAGCAGCTTGCGGACAAGCTCGGCAAAAGCCAAAGTTCCATCGCCAACAAACTGCGCCTTTTGAAGCTGTCAGACGAGGTGAAGGCCAAGATGGTGGACGCGCATCTCACCGAGCGGCACGCACGCGCCCTCCTGAAGCTGAACGACGACAAATCCCGCCTCGACATGGTTGGCAAAATCAACGAGCGCACCCTTTCCGTGAAGGAAACCGAGCTGCTTGTGGAAAAGATCCTCAACCGCCAATATGACGAAAAGGCCGACGGGGCAAAGCCCCGTCCCGTCATCATCCGCGTCGTGCGCGATTACCGCATCTTTATGAACACCATCAACGACGCGGTGAGCGCCCTGCGCGAGTCCGGCATGATCGTGGAGGTTGAGCAGACCGACCGGCCGGATGGCGTGGATATCGGCATCAAGATCACGCGCAGGCAGTAAGCGCTTTTCCGCAAAAATCGGCATACAGGATCGCAAAAAGAACGGGCGGCCCCATGGGGCCGCCCGCTAAATGTAAATGTCAATGGGTTTGAATCGTCATTCGTCAAGCGGCAAAGGATTTTCGCGCTCCTTCATGCGCGCAAGCGCACGCCGTTCGCGGCGCTTTTCACGCGCGGTATAAACGATGAGTGTCGCGAGGAACAGCGAAAGGAACAGCAGCCCCGCGCCGCAGAGCAGAAAAAACAGCGGACGGCCGAGCGTAACGCTGCCGCCGTCGGGCGCTTCCTCCGCGGGTTCGGTCGCGGGCGGCGGAGTTTGTTCGGCGGGGGCGGGGGTCGCCGTGGGCGCGACGGTAGGCGCGACGGGGCGCGCGGGCAGAACCGCATAGCGCTGCAGCGATTCATCCACGGGATTGTAAAAGTAAAAACCGACCTCCCCGTCGGGGTTGCGCGCATAGACCAGATAAACCGTGCCCTGCGCGTCCGCCATGCTCCACGCCTGCACGTCGTTTGCGCCGACTGTCAGCGTTGTTTCGGCAAAGCCTTGCGGAACAGGAACGCTGCCGTCGGGCGACAGCAGGATGTAGGTTTTGCTTACGGAGGATACCGTGCGGTAGGGGTAGAGCGCGTCGCCAGCACCATCGTAAATATAAAAGCCCGCGCTGTTGCCCGAAGCATCCGAAAGGTACAGGAGGGTGGGCGCGTCCGAGTTGGCGGCCGCTGCGCCCTTGACGGTTTGCCCGTGATAGCTGATATCCGTTTCCGTATAGCGCGAGGGAAGGGTGACGTTGTCGATGCTGCGCCAAACGTAAAGGTCCGCAGTCGCGCCGCGCACATTTTGGGCGGCGACGGAAAGCGCCGCGTCGCTGTAATCCACGGGGACGGGCGACGGCGTGGCCGGGGCTGCCGCGATGACGACGGCGACCGACGCGCTGCCGGTGTCGAGCGCATGGCCCTTGTAATCGAGCAGGTTTTCCAGCGTGAACGAAACCGTTGCCTCGCCCGCGGCGAGCGCCGTAAAGACGATGCGCGCGCGCAGCGTGGAAGCGCCGTTCTTTGCGGCGGAATACAGCGTGAAAAAACCGTCCGCCGCGCCGCCGTCGCTTTCCGTAAAGGAGAGCAGCGCCGGGTCATAGGCGAATGTTCCCTCCGCAACGGAAAGGTTCTCGCCCGTAACGCTCAGGGTGACGGTTACGGTGTCGCCCGGCTGCACGGTTGTTTTGTCCGCCTCAGCCGAGATGTCCGCCAGCGCGGCGGCGCAGCACAGCGTCAGACAGCCCGCGCACAGCAGCGCGGCCATGCGTTTTATGAATGGATTCATACGTGCGATACCCCTTTATCCCCGTTGTGTGATCGTGTCGTCGCCCCGAAGGGCGCGCAGCAGCAGAAGCAGGTCGTTCGCGTCGACAGCGCCGTCGCGGTCGACATCCGCCGCCAACAGATACGCGCCGGAAAGCGTCCGCGCGCGCATGAGATGTTGCGCAAGGATCGATGCGTCCTCCTCCGCAATGCCCGCAGTTCCGTCAAGATCGCCGTAGATGATGAGCGGCAGGTCGAACAGACACGCGCCGTCCGCGTAGTCCACGCGCACGAAATCCCCCGTCGTAACGGCGGACTCCGCCTTGTGCGTTCCTTGCGCGTTTACGACGGAAAGATCGCCTTCGCAGGCGAGCGCTAAGAGGAGCGCGTCGGCCTTCGTGCCGGGCTTGATGCCGCTGATGCCCCGCTCCAAAACCCTGTATGTTTCGCTTGTGACGCGCGGCGCGGTTTTCCATGTGCCGATCGTGCAAAGCGCGGTGTTCGCATAGTAGAAGGAAAGGATGTCCGGATAGCTTTGCCCCATGCGCGCACGCTGCTGCGCACCGCGCTGACTCAGCCCCACGCCATGCCCCCAGCGGCGCATGGTGAGGTTCCAACCCGGATAGGATACGCCGCCGGACGTTGCGCTTGCCTGCTCCGCGCCGCGCATGCGCAGCGTGTAGGTGCGCGCGCCGAACGCGCCGAGGGTGTTCTCCGCTTCGTCATAGAGATAATCCTTGAGCGTGAGCGTCACGGTGAGCTGCCCCGTGCTGCCGTCTGCCTTTTTGACATTCAGCGTCACATCCGCGTACAGGTAGCAGCGGCTCGGCTCTGCGTAGTCGGAACCATAAGGCGTGATTTGCACGGTGGTGAGCAGCTCCGCCTCCCCGCCGGCAGCGTCCGCCGCGCCGCGCAGCAGGGCGCCGTACACATCCGCATCCATCAGGGCAATGGTCGTTTCCGTGAAAACCTGCGGGATAAACGCCGTATATTCCAGGCTCGACGGATTGAGCAGATCGAAGGGGTCGTCCAGATTGATATAGTAGGGCAGATTTTCAGACCATACGTTGGCCGTGGTTTCGGTCTGCCCGCCGTTGGAGGAGGAGTAGAACGCCTCGATGATCTCCCCGTCGCAGGTCAGCACCTGCCCCGCCGTGCCGTCCACCGCGGCGATCGCGCGCTTATTCTTGGATGCGTAGCCGCCGTAGACCTGGTCGCTTGAAGTATCACCCAGATCGTAGGCGCGCGAAGCGTAGCGCGAGCATTTCGCCAGAACATAACTGCGCGCGCACACGGCCTGCGCCATGAGCGCGTCGATGGGGAAGGCGTTGCTCATTTCGTTGGGAACCACGCCGTAGAGATATTGCTCGACGGGCAGCGTGTTGATCGCGCGGATGCAGCCCGCTTTAACGTCCAAGGTGAGATTGCCCAGATAGGTGCATGTGCCGTGTTCGCTGTTCTTTAGGCGGATGTACGCGTCCGTGCCGCCGTAATTGCCGCTCACGAACGTGAGGGACGGCGCGGTGACGGTTTTTCCGCCCGCGGTGACAGACACCCTGCTGCCCACGACGGATACGGTCAGCTCGTCCGTACCGACCTCGACCCCGGGCGCTTCGCGCAGCGTGTACGCACCTGTCGGTGTGATGGCAAGGGAATTGGCCGCGCCGACGGAGAGCAGCACCCGAACCTCGCTGCGGTAGGAGGCAGCGAGGGCGGGAAAGGCCGCGCCCATCAACAGCAGCGCGAGCAGCGCGGCGGCGATTGTTCTTTTCATCTGATCAGCCCTCCGTCGTTTGCCGCCATGCATTGCGGAATCATGCGAAAAACAGACAAGCTTTGACACATCAATCATACCCCCGCGCGCGGAATGCGTCAACGCGGGGGCGGCACAATTCATAGCATGTTTTCAACCGGCGGGCGGCCCCTGCGCGGGTATCCCGAAATAGAATTCCACGGCGTCCGCGATGCCGCGCACGAGCGCGTCCCTGTAATCATCCGTTTGCACGAGCGCCTCGTCGGACGCGTTGGAAAGAAAGCCGCACTCCACGAGGACGGCGGGCATGTCGCTCTCGCGGATGATATAATAGTCCGCCGGGCTCGCGAGGCGCACGCGGCGCTCCAGCGCCTCGCACACGCCCGTGATGACGGCGGTGGCAAGGAGTTTGCCCTCCTCCGATCCCTTTTCATAAAACGCCATCGGGCCGCAAACGCTGCGGTCGGTGAACTTGTTCATGTGGATGCTCACCACAATATCCGCGCCGCAGCCGTTCATGATCTTTTTGCGCGCGGCCATGTCGGACTTTTTGCCGGATGCGAGCGCGTTTTCATCAGTGCGCGTCATCACGACCGTCATGCCCCGCGCTTCCAGCTCGGCTTTGAGCGCGTATGCGTATTGAAGGTTCAGCTCCGCTTCAACCACGCCCGTGGCAACGCCCACCGCGCCGCCGTCCACGCCGCCGTGACCCGCGTCGATCACGACGATGAGCGTGGGCGGGTCCTCGCCGGGCGTCGCCGCGCCGCCTGCCGGGACGGAGTTCGCGCGCAGCAGCGAGGAGATCAGCATGCCGACCCCCAGGATCACCGCCACGGCGGGCAACACGCCAAGCAGCCGTTTCACCATGATGTCGGGAACGCTGCGTCCCATTTTATCACCCCATACTGAGGATATTGCGCATAATGGGCGCTTATGTCAATGAAAAAGCCTGTTTTTCTGCGTTTTTGGATATATTTGGGCGTATGTGTACGGGTTGCATGTACGAATATTCGTGGGCGAATAATCGGACTTTCCCACGTTACCCACATGGTTACCCACATTTTCAAAAGCTTGTATACAAGGCTTTTCTAATCATTTTCCACATTATCCACCCCTGCGCGGCACATGCATAACGGCGCACATATATGCGCCGTCACAGGTTGTTTATGCACGTTTCTTTGGATTATGCAAGCTCGCGTGAAGGATATGCATTGAGCGAAAGCGGGTCGGCCGGACCGGAGCGCAGCGCGTAATAACCCGCGCAGGCGACCATCGCAGCATTGTCTGTGCAAAAGCGCATATCAGGCACGCAAAAGCGCAAACCCTCCTGCTCGGCACGCAGGCGCAGCGCCTCGCGCAGCGCCGCGTTCGCGGAAACGCCGCCCGCCAGCGCAAGGGTTTGCACGCCCGCAGCTTTTGCCGCGCGCGCGGATTTTTCGCAGAGCGCGTCCACGACCGCCTTCTGGAAGGAAGCCGCCACATCCGCATGATTGACAGGCTCGTTCTTCTGCGCGGCAGTATGCAGCAGGTTGACCACCGCCGTCTTGATGCCGGAAAAGCTGAAGTCAAACGTATCCGTGTTGTTCAGACCCGCGCGGAAGCGATGCGCCTCGGGATTGCCCTCCCGTGCGAGCGCCTCGAGCGCGGGGCCGCCGGGATAGGGCAGACCCAGCGCTCGCGCGACCTTGTCAAACGCCTCGCCCGCGGCGTCATCCCGCGTTTTGCCCAGCAGCGAGAAGCGGCAGTAGTCCTCCACAAGCACGATGTGGCTGTGTCCGCCCGATGCGACGAGGCAGGCGAACGGCGGCTCCAGATCGGGATACGTCAAATAGTTCGCCGCGATGTGACCGGCGATATGATCCACGCCGATGAGCGGCTTGCCCGCCGCATAAGCAAGACCTTTGGCGTAGCTCAACCCCACGAGCAGCGCACCGACGAGCCCGGGGCCGTTCGTGACGGCGACGGCGTCGATGGCGGCGAGCGGAACGCCCGCTGTTTTGAGCGCATCTGCGACGACTGCGCCGACTTTTTCCACATGGGAACGCGAGGCAAGCTCCGGCACGACCCCGCCGAATTTACGGTGCAGGGGAATTTGCGTATACACGCTCATCGAAAGCGTTTCCCGCGCGCCGCGCAGGACGCTTGCCGCGGTTTCGTCGCAGGAACTTTCGATCGCGAGCGTCAGGGGAAACGCCTTTTCACGGTACGCAAGGGTTAAAAGGCGCGCGGTTTCCTCATAACCCATCGCCGTCCTCCGTCCGCGCGGCGGCGTTCCCGCGCGGTTTGCGCACGCCGAGGAAGGCGAGCGTCAGCATGGATGCGAAGGGAAGGAGAAACAGCAGCGCGAAGCGCGCGATGAGGCCGCTGAACAGGTTCTCCGGACAGATGCGGATCATCCGGTCGGTCTGATAGGAGAGCAGCCACAAATCGTTGTCGAAAAACAGATGGTGGAACGCGATCCAGAACGCGTCGAAATCCACGAGGGCAAACACCGCAAGCGCCGCCAGCCCCGCGCCGAAGAACGCGGACGCGCGCAAAAACGCACGGGCGACCAGGCGCAGCCGCTGACCCTTTTGCGTGGTATGCAGCGCCGCAAACAGCAGGACGGCCGCCGCTGGCACGGCAAAGTCACGCACCGCGCGCCACGTCTGATAGAGCGCGCGCACATCGAGCATGTGCAGCGTTTCGCGCTCGTTGTACATGGAAACGGCCGCTCCGTTTTCGGTTACGGTGAGTTGAATCGAATCGACGCGGCCCTCCATGTAATCGATCAGGCGCATGAGCGCCAGCGTGATATCGTCCGTTGAGATGCCGATGGAAGCTGAAAGCTCCATCCGCTCATAGGTTTTTTCAAAATAGGCCCTGTCGTTCATGCAAAGCTGAAGCGAGGTAAACAGCACCGCAAAGATCAGCAGCAGCGATGCGAGCACGGCGAGTACGAACGGGAAGCGTTTCATGCTATTCCTCCAGGCTCTTTTTAATCGCCCGCGCCGTGGGCGTCGCAGCGAGACCGCCCCTTGCGGTTTCGCGCAAATCCGGACTCATGAGCCTGCCCACGCTTTTCATCGCCGCAACCACTTCGTCAAAGGGAATCAGGCTTTCGATTCCGGCGAGCGCCATATCCGCGCTTACGAGCGCGTTGGCCGCGCCGACCGCATTGCGCTTGATGCAGGGACATTCCACCAGTCCGGCGACCGGGTCGCACACAAGCCCCATAACGTTTTTTAATGCCATCGCGGCCGCGTGGAGGCATTGCTCGGGCGAGCCGCCCGAAAGCTCCGTGAGGGCGGATGCCGCCATCGCGGCGGCGGTTCCGGTTTCAGCCTGACAGCCGCCTTCCGCGCCGGACATGCTTGCGTTTTTCGCGATCAGCAACCCCACTGCCCCGGCGTTGAACAAGCCGAGCAGCAGGTCGTCGTCGCTCCAGCCGTTCGCCTCTGCGCCAAAGAGCAGGGTTCCGGGCAATATGCCGCTCGCGCCGGCGGTCGGCGCCGCGACGATGCGGCCCATGCACGCGTTCACCTCAACCACCGCCATCGATGCCGCAACAGCCTTGAGCATCCCCGTGCCGGAAAGCGTGTTTGCGTTCTCCGCCCTGATTAAAAGCTTTGCCGCATCCCCGCCAGAAAGGCCGGAAACGCTCCGAAGCTCGCCCTTGAGTCCGTCGCGGACGGCGTCGCGCATGGTATCGAGGTTTTTTTTCATCTCGGCGAGGAGGTCCTCGCGCGTGCGCTCGCTCTGCTCGGTTTCGCGCCGCAGCATGGCTTCGCTCAGGGCGCAGCGTTCGCGCCTGCACAGCGCGAGCAGTTCGTCACCCCTGCGGAACGTATAATCCGTCATATCGTAAACACCTCCGTCACCTGTTCGCACCAGTCCTTGATCAGCTGGCATACGCGCTCGCTCACCGGCGTGTCGGTTTCGATCACCATGCACGCGCCGCCGCGCTTGCCCTGCCGGAACA
>CAZJYV010000086.1:0-7614 GCA_964550295.1 uncultured Clostridium sp.
GATTAGTGATTTTTGCGGGGCTGGGTGAATCTATTCCGGTGTCTTTTTTATCCCCGGAACGGTTGTTTGAATCTGAGTTCCACGCCGCTGAACCGATCGATCACGCGTATTTCATCCGATTCGGAATCTATGAGCATCGTTGCACCCGTGGGGCTTGCGTCCGTTGCCGGGTCGCTGTAAACGGAACGCAGGCGATCCTCCGGGTCAACATAGTCCAGCGTGCTGCGGATATCGGCAATCGTTGCGCCGGACGCGTCGAGGGCGGCGAGCAGGCGAAGCGCTGTTTCAAGGCGCGGCTTGGTGTCCGAACCTTCGCGCGCATAGCCTGTGCCGAGGCGGCGCAGGTGATTTGTGTGCGCGTAGCGGTCGGTGATCTCAAAGACGTCCGTTTGATCGTAAAGCTGCTCCACCGAATACGCGCGGCGGGTCTTGGCGTCGAACACGTTCAGGCTGAAGGCGGAAGCGCTGCTTGTGCCGGAAAGCCTGTCGCGGATCTCTTCGATGCAGGTCGCCTCCGCCGCATCCCGAAGGAGAAAATGAACGCTCGGTTCACCGTATCGGATGGAATCGAGTTGAATGTAGTTGACCGAGGTGATCAGTCCGGCTTCGTTCCACAGGAAGGTGTAGCCGGGGATTGATTCCGCGGCGGAAAATTCCGTAAAACCCACTCGGCGGCCTGAGTAGCGCACCAGCGCGCAGTTGTCGGGCGTATATGCGCCATCCTCGTTGTGCCCGTAGAGCACGGCTCCGTCCTTGCGGCGCAAAATCACATCCGTGCAGCTTTCGCACTCGTTCACGCCGCCCAACATCGCGGCGAAGTATAAATCCCCGTCCGCACCCGCGCCTTGTGCCCGATCGTAAATCTCCCGGCAGTATTCCGGGTATCGCGCGAAGGATTTTTCCTTCATTTCGTAGAAGGAAGGCCGGAGAAGACGTTCCACGGCCATGCCGCGGATCGCTTGGGAAAAAAGCGCGCCGTAACGCCTGTGCCCCCCGCTGCCTGACAAATCCAGATAACGCAAGTGTTTCATAAAAGTCTCCGCTTTTTCTTTGATTATATCACGTTGATACCTTATAATGGTACAAATCCATTCATATCGTGAGGTCTTATATGATCGCTAACATCATCATTGTACTGATTGTTCTGCTGGTTCCGCGCCTGATGGTGCTCCTGAGTGACAGATACAAGCTTTTTAATATGATGGGACCGGTGTTCCTGTGCTACGCGTCCGGTTTTGCGCTCAGCTTCCTGTTCAAGGACGCGTCCCTGGCGGCGACGATCTCCGAGGTGCTGGTTCCCATCGCCATTCCGCTGATCCTGTTCTCTGCCGATCTCTCCTCCCTTAAAAAGCTCGCGAAGCCCGCGATCACCTCGTTCATACTGGTTATCGTGGCGGTTGCGGCGGCGTGTACGGCAGCAAACTTCATTTTCAGGGACAGCGTGCCCGACGCGGGCAACATCAACGGCATGCTCATGGGGCTTTACACAGGCGGTACGCCGAATCTGATCGCCATCGGCCTCGCGCTTAAGGTCGATCAGGATACAATCGTGTTGGCGAACACGGCGGACCTCATCGCAGGCGGCATCTATTTCATGCTGCTCCTTTCGGTCATGCCGCGGTTTTTCCGCCTCTTCCTGCCGAAGTTCAATCTGGAAAAGAACGCGAGTGCGGACGAGTCGCTTGCGGATTCGCTGGAGAAAACCTTCATTGCGAAGAAAAAACCCTTCTCCCTTAAAATGCTCCTGGAAAGGCTGCCGATCTTTCTTCTCGCGATCGCGTCCGTGGCCGTGTCGCTCGGCGCTTCCTGGCTCATTACGGGCAGCCCCACCAACATTCTGGTTGTGATGCTTGGCGTCACGACATGCGGCGTTGCGCTTTCCTTTGTAAAAAAGGTTCGTTCAACCCCCGGCTCGTATGTGGCGGGCCAGTATTTCATCTACATGTTCTCCGTAGCAATCGGCCTCACGTTCGATCTTACGATGATCACCAAATCCTCGCTGATGCTGCTTGTGATGCTGCTTTTCGTGCAGTTCGGCGCCGTTCTGCTGCATGCGCTGCTCGCAAAAATCTTCGGCATCGATGCGGACACGACGCTCATCACCTCGACTGCCGGCATTTACGGCCCCGCGTTCATTCCCCCGGTTGCAAACGCCCTGAAAAACAAGGAGGTTGTGCTGACGGGATTGATCTGCGGCATCCTCGGCTACGCCGTGGGCAACTACCTCGGCATCGGTATGGCGCAGCTGTTCAAGCTGTTTTCCTAGCGTTACGGTTACAGCATAAAAAAGGGGCCGCTTCGGGGTTGTGATCCCCGTGGCGGCCTTCTCGCATTCTGCGAACGTTTATCTTCTCCTCGCGTTGCCCGCGATCAAAAGCAAGCGCAGGAACGTTACGAACGAAGCAAGAGCGGCAACGACATAGGTTGCCGCCGCGGCGTTGAGCACCTTGCGCGCGGCTGCTTCCTCCTCGTGGGTATCCAGATAGCCCTGCGCGGTCAGCATGTCGAGCGCGCGGTGCGAGGCGTTGAACTCAACCGGCAGCGTCACAAGCTGAAATAGAAGAATGCCCGCAAACAGCCATGCGCCGAAGCTTGCAAGCCCGAAACTGCCCATCACCACGCCGAGGATGACGATCCACGGCGCCACGCCGGACCCGATTTTCGCTACGGGCAGCAGTGCGTTTCGCAGTTTGATCGGCCCGTATCCGTCCTGATGCTGCATAACGTGGCCGATCTCGTGCGCGGCGACCGCGAGCGCCGCGACGGAAGACTCGTTGTATACCACCTGTGAGAGACCCACGACGTTGCTCCTCGGGTCGTAATGGTCGGTCAACTGGCCGCCCACCTGCGTGAGCTGTGCGCTGCTACCGCCGGCGTAAAGAAGCCTTTGCGCCACATCTGAGGCGGGTAACCCTGCCTTGGCCGGCATTTTGGCATATTTTTTAAAAACGCTGTTTACGCGCGCGGAGGCAATCATACCCAGCACGGCAACCGCGATCACAATGAGGAACAGCCCGCTGTTCGAGCCGTACAACAAATAGTTCATAGGCATATCGATTCCCCCCTTTCATACGCATTATAACAAAAATCAGCGCCCTTGTGAACGGCGTTCACCGCATTGTCGCACGATGTTTGCTATTTTGATATGTCGCATTCATGAATTTATTGATAATCAATAAATAAATATTGAAATACAATAAAGAGCATGCTATCATGTACGCAATTAGGGGTCATGGGAGGATTGATTATGAAGAAAAATCCACGCGCGCTGATCGCGCAGGCGCTGCTGTATCTGCTGGCGGCCTTCGTGCTTTTCAGCCTTGTGATGATTTTTATTTCGCCCGGCGCGGCAGATTTTTTCAGGGCTTATTACAGCGCGGGTGAAGCGCTCGCCCTGTTCTACGGGTTTCTGGTGCTGGCGGGGCTGCTCGCGCTCTGGGTGCTCTTCGAGCTGCTGCTTGTGATGCAAACGGTGGCGGCCGACCCGTTTGTGGAGCGCAACGTCAGGGCGTTTTTGCGTATGGGCATCGCGGCGGAGGCTGCAGGCGCGCTGTTCCTCGCAAAATGCTTCGTGTTTTTCACGCCCATGACGGCGGTTTGCGGCATTGTGATGCTTTTGTCCGGGCTGTTCGCGCTGGTGCTTGCGGACGTGTTCCGCAAAGCGGTCGCCTATAAGCGCGAAAACGAATTGACGATATAAGGAGGGCCAGGCGATGATCAGGGTGAATCTCGACGTTGTGCTTGCACGGCGCAAGATGACGTCCGGGGAACTTGCGGACGCGCTTGGCATCACGCAGGCGAACTTATCAATTCTCAAAACCAACAAAGGCAAGGCAATCCGCTTTTCCACGCTGGACGCCATTTGTCGGATCCTTGAGTGCCAGGTGGCTGATTTGTTGGAATATATGCCGGAGGAGGCAAAGCAGGCATGAACGAGGAAAAAGGATTTTACGAAGCGCGGGGCGAAGGTGCGCCGCCGGAAAAACGGGTTTATACGGCCGCGCAGAGGTGGTTGCTGCTTGCGGTAATCGCGCTCGGCGCCGTGTTTTCATGGGTGCTGTTCGGTGACGGTTTGCAGGATACAACCCTGCGCCAGGCGGGGTTGCGCTATGCGGCGTTCTGGATGGTTTATCTGGTGGGATTTTACGCAATCACCTGGAAGACCTCTGTGAAAAAGCCCGTGGGATGGATGCTGCTCGCGCTCGCGCTGTGGTTGATGGCACGATACTTCGCGTATGCGGAGCAAAGCCTGAACGTCATCAATTTTCTCGCGATTCCGCTCGTTTTGATGCTGCATGCCGTCGAGTGTACGGCAGTTGTGCCGGATGTGCGGCAGGGCGGCTATATCGCAGCTTATCTGCGCGGTTTCTTCTTTGCGCCCTTCGCTTCCCTGGCGCGCTTTTTCGGCGCGTTCGCCAGCCTGCTGGGGAAAAAGCAAACAAATGAAAAAACCCGCGCGGTGCGCATCGGCGTGCTCGTCGGCGTACTGCTTGCCCTTGTTGTGGTGCCGCTTCTCGTCAGTGCGGATGCGGCTTTGCGCGTCCTGCTGGAACAAGCCTTTGAAAACCTGCGGTTGGGTCCTACGGTGCTGCGTATCCTGTTTGCCCTCGTTGTAGGTGCACTGTTCTATTCGTTCATCTTTCATATGGCGTATGAACAACAGGCACATCGCACCGAAGCCTACCCCAAGCGGTTCAACGGCGCGGGCGTCGTGGCGGCGGTCGGCATCCTGCTGGGTATTTATGCGATTTTCACAGCGTTCCAGTTTACGTATCTGACCGGGCTTGCCGGGCTGCCCGAAAGCCTGACGTACTCCGAATACGCGGTGCGTGGCTTTTCGGAGCTGTGCGTTGTGGCATCCATCAACCTGTCGGTCTTTGCGCTCTGCGTGACCTACACGCAGGCGGATAAAACCCTGCGCGGCATCATGCTGGGGCTTCTGGCCGCCACGGCGGTGCTGCTGGCAAGCGCCCTGATAAGGCTCATCCTGTACATCGAAGCGTATGGCCTCACCATCAACCGCATTCTGCCGTTCTGGTTCATGCTGTTCCTGTTCGCGCTCATCGCCCTGTGCGCGGTGAAGGTCTTTATGCCCAAGATCAAACTTCTCCGCCTCGCGGTGGGCGCGTTTGCGGCGTTTTACTTTATGCTCTCGCTCCTCAACATGGATGCGATTGTCGCAAAAAGCGTGCTTGCGCGCGCTGAGGCGCGGGGAACGCTCTCCGAGACCGATGCGAATTTTCTCCGCTATACGCTCTCCGAGGACGCGGCCCGTGTGCTGCACGCAAGCCCCTTGAAATATGAAATCTATTATGACGTCGCGCCTGAGGATGTGGATGCCCTCAAATAACAGACACGAAGGCGGGAAGGAGCGGGGGCGGTTATAGCCGCCCCGCTTTGATGACGCTCAGCAGAACGGCCCGCAGACGCTGGGACAGGGGCTGGTTGCATCGCCTGTGCCCATGACAGTGTTGCCGGTAACGCCTGTGCCCGCGTTGCTGATCACGCTGCTGCGCGCAACGCCGCTGACCACGCCTTTACTGCCGGTGACGCCTGTGCCCGTGATGTTGCCTCCGGTGACTTCGGGGGTTTTGAGGTTGGTGCCGGTGACTTCGGGACCTTTGAGACCGGTGGCGGTGACGCCGGTACCTGTGCCGTTGCTTGCGGCGGTTGCGCAGCCGTTCATCGGGATGTAAAGGATTTCGCCCGGATAAAGCTGCGTGCTTTCGCGCGGGTTCAACTCGAGGATGTCGCTGACCGTCGTGTGATAGGTTTGCGCGATCGTTTCCAGCGTATCCCCTTGCACAACGGTGTGGGGCACGATCTTGCCGGTGATGTAAGGCTTGAGGGCGGCCCATGTCAGGGGCCCGACGATGCCGTCCGGCGAGAGGCTTTTCGCTTTCTGGAAGGCGACGACAGCCGCCTGGGTTTTTGTGCCGAAATTGCCGTCGATACCGCCGGGGCTTTGGCACGCGTTGATGAGGGCAGCCTGCAGGATCGCGACATACATGCCCGTGCTGCCGCGTTTGAGCTGCACGTTGGTGTAATCGAGATACGGGGAGAGGGCAAGCCAAGCAATCGCATCCGTAGCGCCCGTTTCCGGGATGCCCGCAGCTTTTTGAAAAGCCTTGAGGGCGGTTTGGGTTTTTGTGCCGAATATGCCGTCGATTGCGCCGGGGTCGTTGCCGGAGGTCTTGAGCGCTTTTTGCAGAATCATGACCGCCTCACCCCGGCTGCCGATCTGAAGAACCTCCGGGCTTGATTCGTTCATATAAGGTTCAAGATACTTCCATGTAATGGGGCCGATGATTCCATCCTGCTTGATGTTCATTGCGCTTTGGAATTGGATGACGGCGCTTTCCATCTGTTTTCCGAACACGCCGTCTATTGGACCCGGGTCGTATCCCGCGCGCGTGAGCGCAGTTTGCGCGATTTTTACGTCGCCGCCCGTGTCGCCGCGTCTCAAAATTCTCATATTGCCATACCTCTGCCTTTATTGGGCGACGAACCGCGCCCTAATACATAAGCTATGAAGGAGCGGAAGTAAAGGTGCGGGCAGGGTGCGTGCGTAATGCTGAAAAGAGAGCCGCGCCCGAATCCTTTCGTGTTGTTGCGAATGTAAAAGGTGTGGTACAATCATCTGGAATTGATACCTTGGGAGCCGCAGATGAAAATGAGCCGCGCAGGTCAAACGCTTTTGGCATTTATCCCTGTTCTGTCCCTGATGCTGTTTGCCTCCTGCATGGAAAATGCAGGCACGCCGCATGCGCCTTCGGCTGAACCGACCGCGATTGTTGAAATTACGGTCGCGCCGACACCGCAGGCGATACCGTCGCCCGCCCCGGCTGAAGCACCCACGCCCACGCTTCCTTTGACGCCGGAGCCTACGCCGGAATCGACCCCTACGCCGGAGCCTACGGCCTATCGGAGCGCGGATTATCCGCTGACGCCAAAGAGCCTGCGCACGCACGAGGGCGGCCGCTACCCGGAGGAGGAAAAGCTCAACGACGATCCTGAAAAATTCATCGCCATCGTCGATCTGACGAATCAGGTTGTCCTGATTTATGAAAAGGATGCTTCGGGCAACCACAGCGCGCTTGTGCGCGAGATGATCTGCTCCTCCGGCATCGAGGAGACGGACCGCAGTCCCCGCGGCACCTTCACGATGGGGGAGGATAAAAAGCGCTTCGCGTACTTCACCGGCTTCGACTGTTACGCTCAGTATTGGTCGCAGATCAAGGACAGGATCTATTTCCACTCCATCCCTTATTCCCAGCGGGATGACCGATATCTGATGGAGGAGGAGTTCTGGAAGCTCGGCGTGCCCGCGTCCCACGGCTGCATCCGGTTGCTTGCGGACGACGCACAGTGGGTTTACCTGTATCTTTGCCCCGGCACGACCGTCATCATCACGGATGAATTGCCCAAAGACGAGGCTCTGCACGAAAGGCTTCTGCCCAAATCAACGCCGACGCCGGACTGTTATCTCATAAACTCCTAAAAAACACTTGACCGTGCAACCCCGTTGTGGTAACATAACGTTTGCCGCAAAGCGGCAGCGTCGCGGGGTAGAGCAGTTGGTAGCTCGTCGGGCTCATAACCCGGAGGTCGTTG
>CAZJYV010000087.1:0-7564 GCA_964550295.1 uncultured Clostridium sp.
GCGGCGTGCGGTGGGAGCGGGCAAAGGCGCATAAAAAAATCGCTTCGACAGCGTTTGTCTTGCCTTGCGCGTTTTCCCCAAAGATCACGTTGAGGCCGCGCCCGGGAGATAGCCGGAGCGATTCGTAGTTGCGGAAATAATTCAGTTTCAGCCGCTCAACATGCATCGCACGCCCCTTTTCCTAACGTTTATTTTACCATCTAAACGCCCTTTTTACAAGCCTTTGTTTATTATTATAAGAAGAAAGGGCAGAAAACGGCGGATTAAGCGCGTGTGCCGCGCCGGATTGAAAGCCGTTGACATTTTGCGGCTTGAATATAATAATGAAGCTATGAAATATGATCCCGTAACTGAGACCCTGCGCACGCTTGCGCTTGCCTTCCGGGCGGCGGGGCATCCGCTTTATGCCGTGGGCGGCATGGTGCGAAACCCTCTCCTCGGCCTGCCGGTGAGCGACGCGGACGTATGCTCCTCCATGCGGCCGGATGATGTGATGGCGCTGTGCAAGCGGATGAACGCTTCCTGCCTGCTCAAAGGCGCGGCGTTCGGCACGCTGGATATCACCGTCGGCGCGGGCGAAGCGCGCGAAACATATGAGTACGCGTGCTTTCGCAGCGAGTCCTACGCGCAGGGCGGCGCACACCGGCCGGAAACGGTCGCCTACTCCGACTCGCTGGAGGAGGACGCGTTCCGCCGGGACTTCACGGTCAACGCCATCTACCTTGACATCGTTGAAAACCGCCTGATCGACCCGACGGGCGGGCTTGCCGATCTGGATCACAAAATCATCCGCGCCACCTCCCCCGACCCCTCGGTTATCATGGGGGATGACGCGCTGCGCATCCTGCGCATGGCGCGCTTTGCGGCGCAGCTGGGCTTTACAATCGAGGCGCGCACGCTGGAAGCCGCAAAAAAACACGCGGCAGGCCTGCGGGCTATTTCACCCGAACGGATTTACGACGAACTGACCAAGCTGCTCCTTGCGGACGCGCGCTACGGCGTGGGGCGGGAGAGCCTGCTTTACGGATTGCAAGCCTTGCACAGGTGCGGCGCATATGAGGCGATTTTGCCTGAACTTGCAGCCTGCGCGGACGTTGCGCAAAAAAAGCAATACCATGCCTACGACGTGCTCAACCACATCCTGCACGCCACGGCGGCGGCTCCGCCGGAGATCGCGCTGCGCTGGGCGATGCTGTTCCACGATATCGGCAAACCCGCGGCGCTCGCAAGCCACGGCAAGATGCACGGGCATGAGCTTCTCGGCGAAACGATGGCGGATGCGATCATGCTGCGGCTCCGCTTCCCCACCGCGCTGCGGCGCGAGGTGGGCGGGCTTGTGCGCTGGCATATGTACGACCTCAACGGCGAGGCGCGCGAAGCAAAGGTGAAAAAGCGCTTTGTGGAACTTGGGCGCAAAACGGCGCATCAACTTCCGGATGTGCGCGAGGCGGATGTGCGCGGCAGCGGGCTGCACGAGGGTTTCGTTCCCACCGCCGAAAAATGGCGGGATATTTTGAAAGGGATGGAACGGGAGGGCGCGCCGTTTACGGAGGCGGAGCTTGCCTGCACGGGGGACGATATCGCCCAATGGCTCAACATCAAGCCGGGCGCGCGCATCGGCGAAATCAAGCACGCGCTTCTGCTGCACTGCGCGTGCAAACCTTCCGACAATCGGTATGAAAAGCTGCGCGAACTCGCGCACAACATGCAAAGGGGAGGCGGCGCATGAACGACACAATTTTTGCTCCGGCAACGCCCTTCGGCGGCGCAATCGCGATCATCCGCATATCGGGACCGCAGGCGTTTGCGGCGTATAACGCTGTGTTTTCGACCAAAAGCGATAAAAATATTGCCCGGGAAATGAAATTCGGCAAACTGACGGACGGAACCGATGCGATCGATGAGGCGATGGCGTGCTGTTTCAGGGCGCCCGCGAGCTACACGGGCGAGGATATGGCGGAGCTGTATATCCACGGCGGGCTTGCCGTCGCGCGCCGGACGCTGGCGCTGCTCAGCGCAAAGGGACTGCGCCCCGCCGAGCCGGGCGAGTTCACCAGGCGCGCCTTCCTCAACGGCAAACTCTCCCTCTCCCGCGCGGAAGCGGTGATGGACATGGTCAACGCCGTCACGGAGCGCGGGGCGAAAAGCGCGCTTGAGCAGCTTGAGGGCAGCGTGGGACGCACGGTCGGCGCAATCGAGGAGGCGCTTCTGGATCTGCTTGCGGGTGTGGATGCCGCGCTCGATTACCCCGACGAGCTTGAGGAGGATACGCTTTCCGTCATACCGACAGCCGTAGACGGACTGATCCGTATGCTGGATCGGCTGATCGCCTCCGGCGCGAAAGGACGGTTTTTGCGCGAAGGGGCGACCGTCGCGATCCTCGGCGCGCCAAACGCGGGCAAGTCCTCCCTTTTCAACGCGCTGCTCGGGAAAGAGCGCGCGATCGTCACAGCCGTGCCGGGAACCACGCGGGATATACTGGAGGAGGTCGTTTCCATCGAGGGCGTACCCGTGCGCCTGGTGGATACGGCGGGCCTTCGCGAAACGGAGGATGAGGCGGAGCGCATCGGCGTAACGCGCGCGGAAAACGCGGCGGTCTGCGCGGACGTGCTGGTGCTTGCCCTCGACGCCGCGGTGCCGCTGACGGAGGGCGACGAAGCCCTCATCGAAGCCACAAAGGGAAAACCCCGCGTCGCGGCGCTATGCAAGGGCGACCTGCCCGCCGTGCTGCGGGCGGACGCGCTCAACCTTTATTCGATCGAAACGATCGCGGTCAGTTCCGTCACGGGGGAAGGACTGGACGCCCTGCGCGGTGCGCTTGCGCGCCGCCTGCTGCCGGAACAGGAAAGCGTGCTTGTGACCAACGCGCGCCATACGGATGCGCTTCTGCGCGCGCGGAACATCCTTGCGCAGGTCGAGCCGGCGGACGGGGCGGATTGTGCGGCGGTGCTGATGCACGCCGCCCTCGCGGCGCTGGGCGAGATCACCGGCAGGGATGTTGCAGGGGACGTGATCGCGCGCATCTTTGAGCGGTTTTGCGTGGGCAAGTAGAGGCCGATCCTGTATCGACCCCTGCAAAAAACAGCGACCTCCGCTTCAAACGGAGGCCGCTTCTTTTTAGATCATGATCTGTTGTTCAGTTAACCGCCTTGAGCAGGAAATACAGTCTCTGGTAGCTGTCGCCCGTTTTGTCCGCGCAGGTGACGAGGATCATCACCTTGTCGGAGGAGGTCATGGAGCTGAGCGTCATGCCCTTGTAGGAGGCGTTGCAGTAGCTCATCATGGTGTCAATCCACTCCTGCTTGGCAGCGCCTGTCCGGTTGGACTGCATGGACGAGTAGAGGTTGATGTTTTTGCGGGTGGTGGAGGAGCTGATCGTCGCGGAGGAAGCTTCGAAGAAGCCTGCGACCTGCCACCTGGTGGAACCGCCGTAGCTGATGTTGAACACGCCGGTCTTCGCGCCGGTGCAGTCATCGCCGCAGTATTCGCACTTGGATATGCCCAGCCATGCGTTCTGAACGTGGTGCAGGTCGTGGAAGGCCGTGCCGGACTTGCGCATGTTGTGGCCGTAAATGACCGCGATGGGGTTGGTGTAATAGCTCAGCGCGTAGATATAGTTCGTGGTGGAGGTATACGCGTTGTAGTAGAAGTTGCCCTTGCTGTCAATCGCGTTGCAGTAGATGGACTTATTGATGTTGGTGCCGTCCACCTGAATGCTGCCCCAGATATCCTGGGAAGATCCGGTGTAACGGGCGTAGGAGAGCTTGCCGACGGTTGAACTGCCCGGATCGGTTCCGGCCGAGCCGCCGGTCGTTGTGCCGCCCGTGGTGGAGCCGGCGGTGGTCAGCTTGACATACGCGCCGTAGATCCAACCGGTGTATCCGTTATAGCTCACCTTCCAATATTTGCCGCCGGAGGTGTTGTCAAGAATCGTCACCTGTTTGCCGGTGGAGATGGTGTTGCAGCCGGAAACCAGCGACGCGGAGCTGGATGCGCTCGTGCGGAAGTTGCAGGTTGCGGTCGTCACGCCGATGGTGCCGGACGGACTGCCGGTGGTTGTGCCCGTCGAGCTGCCGGAGGTGATCTTCGCGTAAGCTGCGTAAACGTAGCCCGTGATGTTGTTGTAAACGATCTTCCAGAAACTGCCGTAGGAGGTGCTGTCAAGCACAACGAACGAGGTGCCCTTGTCGATCTGGGCGATCCCGGCGACCTTTGCGTAGGTCGTTGCGGGACCCGTGCGGAAGTAAACATCCTGCGTTGCGACGCCCGTGACTGCGCCGGACGTGGAGCCGGAGCCGAGCGCGCTGCCGGAGGTGCTGCCTGAACCGGTTGAGGGGTTGGATCCGCCCGTGACGGAGAGTGCGCCGTTTGCCGTGTGGGGCGCGGCGAAGGATGCTGCCGGCACAAGCGCAAAAATCATGCACAGCGTCAGCGCGGCTGCCAGTATGCGAATGGTCTTTTTCATTAAAATGTTCCCTTTCCTTTCGTGGAGCGCGATTATTTGGACTGACCCTGACTTTCCTGCTCATCCTTGCGGACGAACTCGCCTGCTTTGACTTCCTCCTCGTCGAACACGAACGCCGCGTGCAGAGGATCGTTGCCCTTGCCGGAATGCTGGCGCGCCTGCTCCTGACTTTTCCGTGCCGCCTCCATTGCCTTGCGGTCCGTGAGCACGATGTTCACAACGATGAGAGCGAGCAGCGCGACCAAGCCGACGGCCCAGAGCACGGTGTTGATCGTGGCGTACTGCGCCGCCGTGAAGGGGAGCGCCGCGCCGTAGGATGAGCCCGCGAGGAACTCAAAGGCGCTGTTGGCGAGGATGATCAGCGCCGCCAGGGTGCTGATGAGCCGCATGATGAGGCGATAAACCGCAGGTTTGCACTTGGGATACTCGTTGTCGATGAGCTTGCCCTTGCCGCGGACGGCCGCCACCAGAAGGTAGACCGCGATGGCGACTTTGAAAAGCACCATCACGAGGTTGGTCGAATCGACGGCGGTTTCCGTCGCCGCTGCAGCGTCATCGGCCAGCAGCTTTGCAATGATCAGGTGTTCCATTTAGCTTCTCCGTTTCCAAGTATTGATTATGATACCATTTCGGGGGGATTGTTAAACCCCCCGCGCTTTAATGTTCAAACAATGTTAACCGTTCGTTCAAAGCTTTTTGAGTTTGGCGCCGTCCTTGCTGTCCTCAACGGTGTAGCACATCGCTTTGAGCGCATCTCGGATCTCATCCGCGCGGGCCCAATTCTTTGCGGCGCGCGCCTGTATGCGTTCCTCAAGGAGGGCGAGCGCTTCGGCGGGGAAGTCCTCCTGTTTTGCGTGTAGGAGGATCCCCAGAACGGAGCAGATATCCTTCATGAGCGCGTCTGCCGGCGCGAGCGCCTCGCTTGTGCGCGGCTTGCTGACAAACACGTTCACCGCGCGCGTGTAATCGAACAGCACGCCCAGCGCGTCGGCGGTGTTGAGGTCGTCGTCCATGGCGGCCTCGAAGCGCGCGCGAAAGTCCGCCACGGCGGCGAGGAACGCCGCGTCTTCGGCGGAGGATTCAGAGGAGGGCTTGGCAAGCGCCTCATCGAGCCGTTCACGCGCGGTCCGGATGCGCGCAAGGGCCGTTTGGCTTTGCTCGACCAGCTCCCGCGCGAAATTGACGGGGTTGCGGTACTGCGCGCTCAGCAGGAACAAGCGCACGGCCTCAAGGTCAAACTCTTTGGCGATGTCGCGCACGAGCATGAAGTTGCCCAGCGATTTGGACATTTTTTCGTTGTTGATGTTGATGTAGCCGTTGTGCATCCAATAGCGCGCGAACGGCTTGCCCGTGGCGGCCTCGCTCTGCGCGATCTCGTTTTCGTGGTGCGGAAAGACGAGGTCCTGCCCGCCCGCATGGATGTCGAACGTTTCGCCCAAAATGGACATGCTCATCGCCGAGCACTCGATGTGCCAACCCGGGCGGCCATTGCCCCACGGGGTCTCCCAGCTTGGCTCGCCGGGCTTAACGCCTTTCCAAATGGCAAAATCCAGCGGGTCGCGCTTGAGCTCGGTGGGGTCGATGCGCGCGCCGCTCTCAAGGTCGTCGATCGACTGGCCGGAAAGCTTGCCGTAGCCGGGGAAGCTGCGCACGGAAAAATAGACATCCCCATTGTCGGCGGCATATGCGTGGCCTTCGTCGATGAGCTTCTGCACGAGTTTTACGATGTCCCCGATGTGCTCGGTGGCGCGGGGATTGACCGTCGCCCGCTCAACGCCCAGGGCGTCCGCATCGGTGTAATATTCCTTAATATAGCGCGCCGCAACCTCCGGCACGGTGGTGCCTTCCTCGTTTGCCTTGCGGATGAGCTTGTCGTCGATATCCGTAAAGTTCTGCGCGAAAACCACTTGATAGCCCTTGTACTCAAGATAGCGCCGCATCGTGTCGAACACGACGAACGGGCGCGCGTTGCCGATGTGGAAAAAGTTGTAAACAGTGGGTCCGCAGACGTACATTTTGATGACGCCGGGGGTCAGGGGGATAAGCTCCTCCTTTTTGCGGGTCATTGTGTTATATATTTGCATGGTGAAAAACCTTTCTTAATGCTTCAATTTATAGTTGTTTGCCGCGGCGGCGGCGGCGGTCATGGTGAGCTTTTCGTGCGCGTCCACCTGAAGATCCACGCAGACGTTGCGCACGTCCATGCGGTCGTAGGGAACGTTGTCCGCCTCAAGCAGCTCGCACACGATGTCGATAAAATCCGAAATGCGCGGGTACTTCATTTCGATGGTAAGGGGGAAAGCCCCGAATGCGCCGGGGTCCCTCGATGTAGCGGCGAGCAGCACGTTTTGCGGCAGCCCGCCGCGACTACACGCGCAGAGCAAAACCTTTGATGCGTAGCGGTCCACATCCACGTCGTCGAGCAGCAGCAGAAAGCGCAGCGGTTGACGGCGCAGCGTTTCGATCAGGCGAAACACGTCCGTTCCCGCGGGATCGGTCACGACAACGACGCGCAGCTCCGGCAGATCCTCCGCAAGGTTGAGCACGAGGGCGGTCTTGCCGCTGCCTTCCGGCCCGCAGACGAGCGCGTGGCGGGCGGCCTCGCCCCGCATGAACGCGATGACGCTTTCGGTGAGCTTTGCGCGCTGTTCATCGTAGAAGGAAACCGGGCAGAGCCACGGGATGCTTTCAGCGGGAACAAGCGCTTCGCCCTCTGCAAAAAACAGCCGGGATTTGAGGAATCCTCCGCAGCCGTAGGCGGCGAACAGGTTCCAGATATCGTCGCTCGCAGCGCGCCAGTCCGGCGACTTGAGCAGGCGCAGGTACACTTCCTCAAGCGCCTCATCCGCCGCCCATTCGCTGCGAAGGGACATCTCCCCGTAATGCCAGGGCAGCCATTCGTGCTCCGGCGGTAGCGCGGCGGTCGGCGGGGGCTGTCCGCTTGCTCCGTTTGCGGGGGACGCGGGCTTTGCCTCCGGCGGCGCGTTCGGGCGCGGCGCGGAGCCGCTCCAAAGCGCGGTGGACATCAGCGAGATATCATCCCGCGCGTAACGGGGGCGCAGTTGCAGTTCGCGGTGCTTCTCCGCCGCCATGCGGATC
>CAZJYV010000088.1:0-7563 GCA_964550295.1 uncultured Clostridium sp.
GCCTTGTTCGCACCCGTATCGCGTCCGATCGTTCTCCATGGCTGATGCATGCGGACGCGGAAGCGATTTACACGGTTCCCATATCGCACGGGGAAGGCCGCTTCCTCTGCACGGATGAAACGTTTGCCTCGCTTGCCTGCAATGGACAAATCGCCGCGCAGTATGTGGATGAGCTGAACCGACCCACCATGGATATTCGGTATAATCCCGGAGGTTCCGCATGGGCTGTGGAGGCGATCACCTCGCCCGACGGGCGCGTGCTGGGCAAGATGGGTCACAGCGAGCGTATCGGTAATGGTCTGTATCAAAACGTGCCCGGCTTGTATGATATGCGGCTGTTTGAATCCGCAGTGGATTATTTCGGATAAATAATTTTTCTGCCGCACGGCAGATCCCTCTGTGCGCGCCCAAAAAGGACTCCGCGCCCCATGAAATCCATTGGGACGCAGAGTCTGTTTGGTTTACGCTTGCGCGGGCCGATCTTAATTCGGGCAATGGCTTATCCTTTTACGTTCAACATACGAATCGCGTTCAGGATTGCCAGCACGGCGACACCCACATCAGCGAACACCGCCGCCCACATGGATGAAAAACCGAGCGCGACGAGAATCAATACGGCCGCCTTGACCGTCAGCGCCAAAGCGATGTTCTGTTTCACGATGCGCAGTGTTTTTCTTGAAATGCGCATCGCAACGGCCAGTTTGGATGGTTCATCCGTCATGATGACCACGTCCGCAGCTTCGATCGCGGCATCCGAGCCAAGTCCGCCCATCGCGATGCCGATATCCGCTCTGGCAAGCACGGGCGCATCGTTGATGCCGTCCCCCACGAAGGCGAGCTTGCCCCTGGGCGACTTGAGCGCGAGCAGTTCCTCCGTCTTTTGAACCTTATCGGCGGGAAGCAATTCGGCATACGCCGCGTCCAGCTCCAGTTGGGAAGCCACCCGCTCCGCAATTGGCTTCGCATCCCCAGTCAGCATGACGACGCGCTTAATGCCGGCATCCTTCAGCGCGCGGATAGCGGTGCGCGCGTCATCCTTAATTTCGTCCGCGATGACGATGTATCCGCGATAGACGCCGTCGATTGCAACATGCACAACCGTTCCGATCGCGCCGTCTGCCGCCCGGTACGGGATGCGGCGTTTTTCCATCAGCATTGCATTGCCGGCGGCGACGACCCTGCCGTCGATGCGCGCAACCACGCCATGACCCGGTATTTCTTCCGCGTCCGATATGCGCGCGCAGTCAATCGGGGCATAAAACGCCTGCTTGAGCGAAAGGGAAATCGGATGGTTGGAATAGCTTTCCGCGTACGCGGCCATCTCGAGCAGTTCTTCTTCGGAAATGCCTTCCGGCACGACCTCCTGCACCTTGAACACGCCTTGGGTCAGCGTGCCGGTTTTATCGAAAACAACGATCTCAGCCTGCGCCAGCGCTTCAAGATAATTGCCCCCCTTGACAAGGATGCCCCTTCTGGACGCGCCTCCGATGCCGCCAAAGAAGGTCAGCGGAACGGAGATGACCAGCGCGCACGGGCAGGACACCACGAGGAACGCAAGCGCCCGATACAGCCATTGGTCAAACGATGCACCGCGCACGACGAGAGGCGGAATCACGGCAAGCAGAACCGCCGCGCCGACGACGGCAGGGGTATACCAGCGGGCGAATTTTGTGATGAAATTTTCGGATTTGGACTTTTTGCTGCCGGCATTTTCAACCAGCTCGAGTATTTTGCTGACCGTGGATTCGCCGAACTCTTTCGTGACACGCGCCGAGAGCAAGCCGTTGATGTTGATGCAGCCGCTCAGAAGGTCGCTTCCGGGAAGAACTTCCCTGGGAACAGATTCGCCTGTTAAGGCGGATGTATCCACCATGGAGGTGCCCTCAAGCACCTGCGCGTCGAGCGGAATCTTTTCCCCCGGTTTGATCACGATGATGTCGCCCACGTTCACCTCATCGGGATCGACCTTTTCAAGCACGTCGCCGCGCCGCACATTTGCGCAGTCAGGCCGGATATTCATCAAACCGGCGATAGATCGGCGGGATTGATCCACAGCATAGCTTTGAAACAGCTCCCCGATCTGATAGAACAGCATCACAGCGACGCCCTCCTCATATTCGCCTACGGCAAAAGCGCCGATCGTCGCGATGCTCATGAGGAAGTTTTCATCAAACACACGGCCGCGCAGGATGTCTTTAACCGCATGAAGCAGAATGTCGCCGCCGATGATTGCATAGGCCGCCAGATAGATCAGCAGGGTTGCGGTATGGCTTTGCGTTTTGTCAAGCAGCCCGAACGTGTAAACCGCCGAGCCGGCCAGTATTTTAATCAACCGCTTTTGATTCTGCGTAAGTTTCATGCCAGCCTGCCTTCTTTCCGTCACCCCAGCCGCGCACCGAAAACGCAGTACGGGTCAATTTACGCTATGCCCGTTTTACAACGACATCGGGTTCCACGCGCTTGACGATATCTGCCGCAGCAATCACGATATCCTCGATTTTGTCGTCGTCCGCCTCGATGGTCATCTTTGTCGTCATGAAGTTCACCGACGCAGAGCGGACGCCGCTCAGCTTCCTGAGCGCGTTTTCTATCTTGGCCGCGCAGTTCGCGCAATCGAGTCCCTCAAGCCTGAATACCTTTTTCACATTCTTCCTCCCCATTTGATTCAGAGATCGAATCAGTTGAACGTTTGCTCAACTGATAATACCATTATAGTTGAACAGTCATTCAACCGTCAAGCCCCGCAACGCATGTTTTAAAAAAAGTCGCTTTATGGTAGAATAAGCCTATCCGGGCATCAGATGTTTCCGCGTCCGCCATCGTGCGGCTTTCGGGGACGGCATATGCGGCATACGATCAGGTAAGGGAGACGGAAAAATGAAAATCGACGAGATGCTTTGCGACTGCGAGATCATCCATACGGACGTTGTGCATACCGTCAAGGCGAATATGCCGGATGAGAATGAGCTGTGCGACCTGTCCGATTTTTTCAAGATCATCGGGGACAGCACGCGTGCAAAAATCATATCAGCACTCGATGCAAGCGAACTATGCGTATGCGATCTGGGTGCCCTGCTGGGCATGACAAAGTCCGCCATATCCCACCAGCTGCGCTCCCTGCGGCTTGCCAATCTCGTAAAGAACAGGCGCGAGGGCAAGGTGGTCTATTACTCCCTCGCAGATGACCACGTCAAACAGATTTTTGAAATGGGTCTGGTTCATATCCGGGAAAAAACCGGGGAATCCGAGTAAAAAGCACCCCATAAGGATTTTTGATGCCTTCCTTTCGGCAGATACTGCGGGAGGAAGGTTTTTTCTGTGCGCCGCAAGCAGGTGAGCGGCGTTTGCGTGATAAGGTATTTGCCCGCGCGCACACCCGCAAGCGCCTTCTGTATTCCATAACCTGCGTATAAAGCTTAGCCGCCCGAGCGTCCCTTTATCAAGCACCACTTCCTTTTTTTGTCAATATAATGAATATCAGCAAAAATTGTTAAAAAGGTTGTGACCTATGAATCAGTTGAAGGTCGGTATCATCGGTGCCACGGGCATGGTCGGTCAGCGTTTTGCCACGCTGCTTTCGGGTCATCCGTGGTTTGAGACGGCCGTGCTTGCGGCAAGCTCGCGCTCCGCGGGCAAGCCATATGAAGAAGCAATCCGGGAGAAATGTGCGGCACCGCCGCAGATTCCTGAAGAATTGCGGCGAATGAAGCTATACGATGCGGCCGACGTGCGCGGCATCGCGGATCAGGTGGATTTTATTTTCTGCGCGATCGATCTGGATAAGGCGGCAATCCGAGACCTTGAGGACGCGTACGCGCTTTTGGAGCGCCCCGTCATTTCCAACAACAGCGCGCACCGTGACACGCCGGATGTTCCGATGATCATTCCGGAGCTGAACGCAAGCCATCTAGCCGTGATCGATGCGCAAAGAAAAAGGCTCGGCACAAAGCGCGGCTTTATCGCGGTGAAATCCAACTGCTCCATACAAAGCTATGTTCCGATGCTGCACCCCCTGCGCGAACGATACGGTTTAAAAAACGTTGTCGTATCTACCTACCAAGCCATATCCGGCGCGGGAAAAACCCTCAGAAGTTTTCCTGAGATTCAGGATAATGTCATCCCCTATATCAGCGGGGAGGAAAAAAAGAGCGAACTCGAGCCGCTCAAGATATGGGGTACGCTCGAAGATGGTAAAATCCTCCCTGCGGCGATGCCCGCGATCAGCGCGAAATGCGTGCGCATCCCCGTGAGCGACGGCCACCTCGCAACCGTTTTCGCTTCCTTTGAAAACAAGCCCGACCCCGAGGATATCAAATCGATCTGGCGCGGTTTTTCCGGTTTGCCGCAAAAACTGAATCTTCCGTCCGCACCCAAACAATTCATCCATTATTTTGAGCAGCCCGACAGGCCGCAGACGCGGCTTGACAAGGACCTCGAAAACGGCATGGCCGTCGCCGCCGGTCGTCTGCAGACCGATCGGCAGTTTGACATCAGCTTCATCGGCCTGTCGCACAACACGGTGCGCGGCGCGGCGGGCGGTGCGGTTCTGCTCGCCGAGCTTCTGTGTGCCTGCGGTTATATCAAGATGTAAAAAGGAGGTTTATGATGAAAAAGATACTGCCCTTTTCAGGCTCCGCAACTGCCTTGATTACGCCGTTAGACAAAGACGGCAACGTTCATTACGCCAAACTTGCGGAACTGATTGACTTTCAGATCGCAAACCAAACCGACGCGCTGGTCATCTGCGGAACCACAGGGGAAAGCGCCACATTGAGCGATGAGGAAAAAATAGAGATGTTCCGCTTTTCTGCGGAACAGATACACGGCCGCATCCCCATGATCGCAGGCACAGGCAGCAACGAAACGAAGCATTCCGTCGCGCTGTCCGTATCCGCCATGGAAGCGGGCGCGGACGCGCTGCTGCTCGTAACTCCTTATTACAACAAAGCGTCCCAAGGGGGACTGATCCGTCATTTTTACGCCGTGGCGGACAGCGTCCGCCTGCCGGTGATCGTATATAACGTGCCTTCGAGAACAGGCGTAAACATCGGCGTCGATACCTACCGGGAACTTGGCAGGCACGAAAACATCGTTGCCGCCAAGGAGGCGAGCGCGGACATCTCCCACATCGCCCGGATCGCCGAGGCCTGCGCGGACGCCCTGTATCTCTATTCCGGCAACGACGACCAAACCCTGCCCATCCTCGCCCTCGGAGCGAAGGGCGTGATCTCCGTTTTATCCAACGTTATGCCCAAACAAACGCACGAAATCTGCGCGCTGTGGTTTGCGGGCTTGCGGGACGAGGCGCTCAAGCTGCACCTCGAACTGCTTGAGTTGATGAATACGCTTTTTATCGACGTCAATCCCATACCCGTAAAGGCCGCACTCAATCTGATGGGGATGGAAGTGGGCGGCTACCGCCTGCCGCTGTGCGATATGCCGCCGAGCAAACTTGAAACGCTGAAGGCTGCCATGAAGAAGCTTACGCTCATCTGAACGCGGCGCGGGATCGAAGTACGACCCCGCGCCTCCTTTGCTGATCCTTCTCATCGCCGCGCGCCGTCAGAATATCTGCGGCTGCGCCTTTTTCCCCGCGAGGGCGTATTCGATCGAGGGCATCAGCTTAGCGAAATCCGCAATCAGGGATGTTTCCTTCTTGACGCAGTCATCCTGGCCGAACGGCATGAAGTATAAGTTTTTCAGGTTCATCAGCCCGCCGATGTTCCGCATGTTCATCGAAAGTCCGTCGTTCGTGGCAAGCGCAAGCAGCAGCGGCCTGTCGTTGCGCAAATGCGCCTTACAAGCCATCGTAACGGCGGTGTCCGTAATGCCGTTGTACAGCTTTGCGAGGGTGTTGCCTGTACACGGCATCACAACCATGATATCGAGCAGCTTCTGGGGTCCGATCGGTTCCGCGTCCTGTATGGTCGTGATCGCCTTACAGCCGCATATTCCCTCGATCCTTTCGATGAAATCCGCCGCCTTACCAAACCTCGTGTCGATCGAAGCCGCATTGGGCGAAAGCACCGGCATGATTTTGCAGCCTGTCGCCGCAAGCTTTTCCATCTCGTCAATCGCTGCCTGCAATGTGCAAAAAGAACCGGTCAACCCGAACCCGATCGTTTTCCCTTCCAGCATGGTTCGCTCCTTTCTTCATTGGGCGCTGAGCCTGACTACTGCGTCCGCCATATACTCCGCCGCGCTGCAGGGGGCGACCTTCGCCGGCAGTCCGGATGCCAGGATGGAACGAATGCCGAGCGCTTCTGCCTCACCGCTGTCGTACCCAAACGG
Organism: uncultured Clostridium sp.; assembly: GCA_964550295.1. GTDB lineage: Bacteria > Bacillota > Clostridia > Christensenellales > CAG-138 > Phil1. Next base: position 6,292 of record CAZJYV010000088.1, read on the forward strand.
ATAAGACGCAAGCTCGATCGCGAGGGAACCTTGTTTCATGCAGCTCAGCGCGTCCCGGCCTATGATCCTCGCGGGCACGGTATTGACCAGCACCGCACACTGTACGAGCGCATCCCGCATCTCCTCAAGCGCATAACACCGATAAGTCACCGCCCATGCGCGCTGCGCGGGATTCCGGGCGATTACATGAACACGCGCACCGAGCTGATGCAGCATGGGGGCGAGCGTCCTGCCGATGCGCCCGTAGCCTGCGATCGCAACATCTGTACCGCAGACGGTGCGCTCCGTGTTTGCAATAATCATAGAGAGCGCGCCCTCCGCCGTAGGTATGGCGTTTTGTACGGCAAATGCCTCGTCATCCGTTATGCATACGTACCGAATGCCACGCGCCTTCGCCGCCGGTTCGATATAGGCGGCGTTCTGCCCGCCGATCAGGATCGACCCCGGCGGAAGCATTGCCGCAAGGGCTAACAGGTCGTCAATCTTTTTACCGGGCGACGCGACCAGGCAACCGGCTTCGCTGGGATGATCGTCGGGTGCCTGCGCATCGCAGCCTCTGATCCTCAAAATGCGCAGCAGCTCGCTCATCCTTCCGTCGCCTTGTTCCACAAGATAACGAATCGTCCGCACCTCCTCCCGATTTTTCTCTAGCTCATTATATGAGCCCCACGCTTTCATATTGCGCAGCGGCTTGTGTCAAACACGGCGAACGATTGCGTTTATTTTGGGATACGCGAAGACCTCCAACACGCTGAGGCCGCGCGTGGGCAACAGCGGCGGCATGTCGGTTTTTTGATAGAAAGCGGCCCCCGTTTGAACAACGGGGGCCGCGGTTTATATCATTGAGGTATCGGTGATCCGTTTTGGATCGCGGGCGTTATACGAGGCCTTGCGCCATCATGGCGTCGGCAACCTTCTTGAAGCCTGCGATGTTCGCGCCGGCAACAAGGTTGTACCCGAGGCCGCATTCATCCGCCGCCTTGGCGGAAGCCGCATGGATGTTCTCCATGATGGTGTGCAGCTTGGAGTCGACTTCCTCAGCCGTCCATGCGAGACGCTCGGAGTTCTGGCTCATCTCGAGGCCGGAAACCGCCACGCCGCCCGCGTTGACCGCCTTGGACGGGGCAACGACGACACCCTTTTCCATGAGGAAATAGAGTGCTTCGTTGGTGGTGGGCATGTTGGCAACTTCGATGTAGTACTTCGTGCCGTGGGCAAGGATCTGCTCGGCCTCGGGCATGCCGATCTCGTTCTGGTAGGCGCAGGGCATGC
>CAZJYV010000089.1:0-7558 GCA_964550295.1 uncultured Clostridium sp.
TGGTTTTCCAGAACTACGCGCTCTACCCGCACATGACGGTGTACGAGAACATGGCCTTCGCGCTGAACCTGCGCAAAACGCCCAAGGCGGAGATCGAGCGCAAGGTGCGCGAGGCGGCGGAGATTTTAGGCATTACGGAGCTTTTAAACCGCAAGCCCAAGGCGCTTTCCGGCGGACAGCGGCAGCGCGTCGCCATCGGCCGCGCAATCGTGCGCGAACCGAAGGTATTTTTGCTCGACGAGCCGCTTTCCAACCTCGACGCAAAGCTCAGGAACCAGATGCGCGCGGAGCTGATCAAACTCAGAAAGCGCATCGACACCACCTTCGTCTACGTCACCCACGACCAGATCGAGGCCATGACGCTGGGCGATCGCATCGTGATCATGCGGGACGGCTTCATCATGCAGATCGGCACGCCGCAGGAGGTGTTCAACCAGCCTGCGAATCTGTTCGTAGCGGGCTTCATCGGCACGCCGCAGATGAACTTTTTCGATGCGAAGATCGTAAAATCCGGCGGGGTGTATGCGGCGGAATTCCTCGGAACGCGCATGGAGCTGAACCCGGACGCGCACAAGGCGGTGGAGGAGACGGCAGCCGATGGAAAGGACGTCGTCGTCGGCGTGCGGCCGGAGCATATCACGCTTTCCGATAGCGCGGGCATCGATGCCGTCGTGGATGTTTCCGAGATGATGGGCAGCGAGATTTACCTCCATGTGGAAGCGCAGGGCAAGGATGTTGTCATCCGCATCCCCACGACCGAACTTCCCGCCAAATATAAGGCGGGCATCCCCGCCGGAGAGCGCATCCGCTTCCGGTTCGATGCGGCGCTCACCCACGTTTTCGATAAGGCGACGGAAAAGAACCTGGCCGTCTGATAGAACAATCTGATATGCGGGGCGGTTCACCGCCCCGCTTTTTTGAAAGGACACAAACCGAATATGGCAATCGACCCTCGCGAGCGGGAAACGCTCGCCCTTCTCGACGCCGGCGGCGTGCCGTATACGCGCATCGAGCATCCCCTCGCCCATACCATGGAGGATTGCGAGGCGATCGGCGCGGATATCGGCGCGCGCCACTTCAAAAATCTGTTCCTCACAAACCGGCAGGGCACGGATTTTTACCTGCTGTTGATCGCGGCTGATAAAAAGTTCCGCACGGCGGAGATATCAAGGCAGCTCGGCGTTTCCCGCCTGTCCTTTGGCACGGACGCGCAGCTCATGGAAAAACTGGGCCTTCTGCCCGGCAGCGTGTCGCCCATGGCGCTCTCCCACGCGGGGGCGCGGGATGTCGTTGTCGTTCTCGATCGGGATGTGCTGGGCATGGACCTCGTGTGCGTACACCCGTGCGTGTCCACGGCTTCCCTCGCGCTGCGGTGGACGCATGTGCTTGCCTTTATCCAAAGCCGCGGAAACCGTATGGAGGTCGTGGATATCGCCCGCGACCCGGTTTGACAAGCCTTTCGCCTCACCCTATAATAAGATCATCCCCCAATCGGTCAACAACCACTGCTAAGGAGCGTTTGATATGAAGCTGGGCGTCGTAGGCCTTCCCAATGTCGGTAAATCCACGTTGTTTAACGCCATCACGCGCGCGGGCGCCGCGGCGGCGAACTACCCGTTCTGCACCATCGAGCCGAACGTGGGTACCGTTGCCGTGCCGGATGAGCGGCTGGATGTGCTTGCCGCGATGTATTCCCCCGATAAGTACACGCCCACGACCATCGAGTTTGTCGATATCGCAGGCCTCGTGCGGGACGCGCACCGGGGCGAGGGTCTGGGAAACAAATTTTTGTCGCACATCCGCGAGGTGGACGCGATCGTCCACGTCGTGCGCTGCTTTGAGGATGACAACATCATCCATGTGGACGGGTTCATCAAGCCCGAGCGGGATATGGAAACCATCAACATCGAGCTGATCTTCGCCGATCTGGAAACCATCGACCGCCGTGCCGACCGCGCCAGAAAGGCGAGCAAGTCGGGCGACAAAACGCTTGCCGCCGAGGCGGACTTTTATGAGGAAATCAAGGCGTGGCTTGAGGCGGGCAAGCCCGTGCGAACCATGCCGATGGATGAAAAACACGCGGAGCTTGCCGCGGGTCTGTTCCTGCTGACCACGAAGCCCGTCATCTACGTCGCCAACATCGCGGAGGATGATATCGGCATGCCGGACAACAAGCATGTGCGCGCCGTGAAGGAAATCGCGGCGGACGAGGGGGCGGAAGTCGTCACCATCTGCGCCAAGGTCGAGGAGGAAATCGCCGATCTGCCGCGCGAGGAGAAGCAGGCGTTCATCGAGGAACTCGACATCGGCGAAAGCGGGCTGGACAAGCTCGTCAAAGCCTGTTACAGGCTGCTGGGACTCATCAGCTTTCTCACGGCAGGTCCCAAGGAGGTGCGCGCGTGGACCATCGAGCGCGGCACAAAGGCGCCGCAGGCCGCAGGCAAAATCCATACGGATTTTGAGCGCGGCTTCATCCGCGCGGAAATCGTTGCCTTTGAAACCCTCCGGCAGCTCGGCACCATGCAGGCATGCAGGGAGAAGGGGCTTGTGCGCAGCGAGGGCAAGGAATATGTCATGCAGGACGGGGACGTGACCGTTTTCCGTTTTAACGTTTAACAAAACAAAGCCGCAAAGGAGAGCCGCTATGAAAACCAACATCGAGGGATTTGAGATCCGGGAGGCGGTGGAGACGGATGTGCCGCTGGTGCTCTGCCTCATCAAAGGTCTTGCGGCCTACGAAAAAATGCCGGACGCCGTAACCGGCACGGAGGAAATTTTATATAACTCCCTGTTCATCCGCCGCGCGGCGGAGGTCATCATCGGCGAATACGAGGGTGAGCCTGTCGCCTTCGCGCTTTATTTTCACAATTTTTCAACCTTCCAGTGTCTGCCCGGGCTGTACCTTGAGGATTTGTTCGTCATGGAGCAATATCGGGGGCGCGGCTTTGGCGGGGCGATGCTCAGGCGGCTCGCGCAGATCGCAAAAGGGCGCGGCTGCGGGCGGTTCGAGTGGATCTGTCTCGACTGGAACACGGACGCGCTGGCGGTTTACCGCAAACTCGGCGCAGTGCCGATGGAGGGCTGGACGATCCAGCGCATGGAAGGCGAGGCGCTCGAAAAGCTGGCGCAGGACTTTTAAGCAAAGCGGGCGGCCACACAGGGGCCGCCCCTGTCATATCCGCGCAGGTTGGGGGCAAAATGGATATACGAAGCAAGGTGTTCCTTGGGCGGAACCCGTATGATACCGCGCATGCTGCGCCGCATTTCACCGAGGCGGTGCGGCAAAACCTGCGCTTCCATACAGAACATTGTCCGACTTACGCGCGGCTGCTCGCCCTTTCCGGGTTTGATTCCGACTGTTTGCTAACGGAGGCGGACATCGCGCGCATCCCGCCCATCCCGACGCTTTTCTTAAAAACGCACCGGCTCGTCAGCCTGCCCGAAAATAAGCTCACCCTTCGCGCGACCTCGTCCGGCACGAGCGGCGCGAAAAGCATGCTCGCCTTCGACCGGCAAAGCGCCTTTTACGGCATCGGCGCGCTCGCAAGGCTGTTCGCTCATCTCAGGCTCATCTCGGTTCTTCCGGCGAACTATGTGGTTCTGTGCTATCCGCCGGGGGAGGGGATGGAGCTTGGCGCTTCCAAAACCGCCCACGGCGCAACGCGTTTTGCGCCCGCGCTCAATCGGGTTTACGCGCTCAGGCGCGACGGAGCGGGCGGGTACGAGCCGGATATCGAAGGCGTTGCAGCCGCGCTCGCGCGCTTTGAAAAAACGCCGTTTCCGGTGCGGTTCACGGGTTTTCCCGGCTATCTGCACGCGCTCTGCCGTCATTTGCAGCAACGAAACCTGCGCCTGAAGCTGCCAAAAGGCTCGCTCGCCATGCTCGGCGGCGGCTTCAAGGGCATGGCGGATGAGGGCGCGGAGTCGCTCTACGCCCTCGCCGGACAAACGCTGGGACTTCCCCGCGAACGCATCTTTGAGTTTTTCAGCGCGGCGGAACATCCGCTCGCCTATTACAAATGCAAAAACGGCCATTTCCACATCCCCGCATACAGCAGGGTCATCATCCGGGATGCGGATACGCTTGCACCCGCGCCGGACGGCGAAGCGGGTCTGCTCAACTTCGTTACGCCGCTCGTGACGAGCATGCCGCTTCTCTCCGTCATGACGGATGATGTGGCAGTCCGCTGCCCGGGCGGCTGCGGGTGCGGCATCGAGTCGCCGTATTTCGATCTGCTGGGTCGGGCGGGACGCCCCGGCTTTGCCACCTGCGCCGCGCAGGCGGCGGCGTTGCTGTCCGCAGAAGGGGAAGGAGAGGCCGCCCGTGTTTGAGGAATTAAAAAGCGCAATCCATGCAGCCCTCGCAAAACCCGCGCCCTCGGTTGAAACCGTCGTCGCCGCGTGCGACAGGCTTGCCGCCATGCTTTCGGATGAGGTGCACGTTCCCCTGCTGATGCGCTTGGGCATGAGCCGCGAAAAAGCCGCGTGGGAAATCGCGCGGGCAAAGCGGATGATGAGCGCGCCGTACCTTGAGGCGCGTGTGCAGGCGGAGTTCGGAACGAACGGCATACCCGGCAGGCGGGAATACACCCCCGTCGACGCAACGGATGCCGTCGTCGAGGAATGGCGGCCGCTTGGCGTTCTCCTGCATGTCAGCGCAGGCAATGTGGACGCACTGCCGGCCTATTCCGTGATCGAAGGGCTTTTGACCGGCAACATCAACCTTTTAAAATTGCCGGAGGGGGAGAGCGGACTTTCCCAAGGCATCATCGAGGCGCTCTGCCAAGCGGAGCCTGCCCTGCGGGAGCGGGTATACACCTTTGACTTCCGTTCTGCGGAGGTTGAAACGCTCAAAGCGCTGGCCGCGCTATCCGATGCCGTTGTTCTCTGGGGCTCGGATGAGGCGGTGCGCGCGGTGCGCGCCGCGGCGCCGCCGCAGCTCAAGCTCATCGAATGGGGACACAGGCTCAGTTTCGCCTATGTTTCGCCGGATGCAGACGAGGCGTTTCTTGGCGGCGTGGCGCAGGATATGTGCCTGACCGATCAGCTCTATTGCTCCTCTGCGCAGGGCATTTTCGTCGATACGCAGGATGTTGGGGCGCTTTATGCCTTTGCGGCGCGTTTTCTCCCCATTTTGGAGACGGAAGCGGCGCGACGTTCCCTCGGCACGGACGCTCTCTCGCGCGCGGGGACGGCGTTCGGGCTTTATGCCGATTCCCTCGAGCTTGGGCTGACGGGCAAGGGCAAGGTTTTACGCGGCAAAGGGTGCAGCGTGACGGTTTATGAGACCGCCGCCCTGACCGCCTCCCGCCAATTCTGCAACTGCTGGATCAGACCTCTGCCCCGGATGGAGATCATCGCGGCCCTGCGGCCCTATGCCGGATATCTGCAAACCGTGGCGCTCTGCTGCGGGGATGAGACGCGCGCGTCTGTTGAAAACGCGCTGTTCGCCTGCGGCGCGGTGCGCATCACGGACGGCTGCCGCATGAGCGAAGCGTATTGCGCGATGCCGCGCGATGGAATGTATCCGCTGACGCGCTGCATGAAGCGCGTGAGTGTGGCGCGCCCGCCGCGCGTGTGATATAATGCCCCCATGAAGGAGAAAATCGCGGCATTCATCAGGGAAAACGGGCTGATTCCGGAAGGCTCGCGCGTCGTTGCCGGAGTGAGCGGCGGAGCGGATTCCGTTGCGCTCCTGCGCGTGCTGACAATGCTTTCCGAATCGATGCATATCGCCGTTTTCGCCGCGCACCTCCACCACGGCATCCGCGGGGCAGCCGCTGACGCGGATGAGGCGTATGTACAGGCGCTTTGCCGTAAATTTTCCGTGCCGCTCTACTGCGAGCGGGCGGATGTTCCGGCTTTGGCGCGGGAACACTCCCACACGCTCGAGCAGGAAGGGCGCGTCGTGCGCTACGACTTTTTTGAGCGGGCGCGGGCGCATTTCGGCGCGGATCTGATCGCGGTCGCCCACCATAGGGACGATCAGGCGGAAAGCGTGCTCATGCACCTGATGCGGGGCAGCGGCCTTGCGGGTCTGACGGGGATGCGCCCGAAAAGGGACAGGCTCATCCGTCCGCTGCTTTGCGTGCGAAGGCGCGAGATCGAAGCGTTCCTGCAAGCCGAGGGCATTCCCTTCCAAACGGATGAAACCAACCTCGTGCCGGAGGGTACGCGCAACCGCACGCGGCTTGCGATCATCCCCTATATCGAACAAAACATCAACCCCGCGTTTACGGAAACGCTTTGCTCCACCGCGGAGCTTTTGCGGCGGGATGAGGACTACCTTTTCCAAGAGGCGCGCGGCGCGCTCGGCGCAGCCGCACAGAATGGCGGATACGACCGAAAAAAACTCGCCTCCCTGCCGCTGCCCCTCCAAACGCGCGCAATCCGCATCGCTCTTGCCGGGGCAGGGGCCGAGGTGGATATCGAGCGCGCGCATGTTGAAAAGGTATGCGCCCTGCTGCACGCGAAAACGGGCGCGTCGCTCGACCTGCCGGGTGTGCGGGTGCGCGTAAGCTATGGGCTGATTGTGTTTGAAAAGCCGGGGCGCGGCGGAACGGAAGATTACGAGCTGCCCCTTGCGATACCGGGCGAAACGGTTACGCCCCGGGGCGTGTTCCGCGCGGTCGTGTCGGCGGAAACAACCATCGCTGCCGACCCGTATACGGCTTATATGGATTTGGACAGGCTGCCCGCGGACATCACGGTCCGGCAAAGGCGCGCGGGGGATCGGTTCTTCCCGCTGGGCGCGCCGGGTCGCCGCAAGCTCAAGGCGTATTTCATCGACCGCAAGGTTCCCCGCGAGGCGCGCGGCATTCCGCTGCTGACGGACGGGGATACGGTGCTGTTTGCGCCGGGTTTCGGCATTGCGGAAACGGTAAAGATCAGGCGCGAAACAACGCGCGTACTGCGCGTTGAATATATTTCTTCGGGTCATTAAAAGGAGGAACAGTATGGCACAGCGCACCGACATGAACAAGGATATCGATCACGTCCTCATCAATGAGGAACAGATTGCCAAAAGGGTAAAGGAACTTGGCGCGCAGATCAGCGAGGATTACGACGGCAAGGATGTTGTGCTCGTGTGCATCCTCAAGGGCGCGGTGATCTTTTTTGCAGACCTCGCGCGGGCGATGACCTGTCACCTGGAGATGGACTTCCTTTCCATTTCAAGCTACGGCAACAACACAAAAACCTCCGGCATCGTCCGTATTTCCAAGGATATGGACACCTCCATCACGGGTCGGCACGTGCTCATCGTGGAGGATATTATGGACAGCGGCTTGACCTTAAACCACCTGACCAATCTGCTCAGGGCGCGCGAACCCGCCAGCCTCAAGATCGTGTGCCTGCTCGACAAGCCCGAGCGCCGCGAGTGCGCCATCACGCCCGATTATGTGGGCTTCGTGATCCCCAACGAATTCGTGCTGGGCTACGGACTCGATTACGAGCAGCGGTACAGGAACATTCCGTATGTAGGCGTCATGAAGCCGTAAGGCACGCATGCCCGCGCGTAAAAAATCGAAACGGCAAGCCTTCGCGGGAGCGGAGGCTT
>CAZJYV010000090.1:0-7441 GCA_964550295.1 uncultured Clostridium sp.
GATACTATAAATGCAGGTTGTTGTCAAATAATATGAACGCATCCTGTGGAATTTCCGGTAATTACAATACATGCGCGGAATAAGCTTTTTCTTTTCCGCGCAATCTAGTACGGGAGGTGCGGTATGCTCGTTCTGTTCGTGCGCGTACTCATTCTGTATCTGCTCATATTCTTCGTGTTGCGCGTGACCGGCAAGCGGCAGCTCGGCGAGCTGCAGCCGTTCGATCTGGTGATGACGCTTTTAATTGCCGACCTCGCGTCCGTGCCGGCGAGCAACACGGGAGAACCCCTTGCCTACGGCGTGGTACCCATCCTTGCGCTGTTCCTGCTCCAGCAGCTCGTGAGTTACCTTTCGCTTAAAAGCGACGGGGTGCGCAAGCTCGTCTGCGGCCAGAGCGTGCTGCTGATTGCCCGCGGCGTCGTGCAGGAGGAGGCATTGCGCGCTTCGCGCTACACGCTCAACGACCTGATGGAGCAGCTGCGCAGCAAGGATGCGTTTAATATTTCGGATGTGGAATTCGCCATCCTCGAAACCAACGGCGATGTTTCCGTGCTGCTCAAGGGCGCGCAGCAGCAGCCGACTTATCGTGCGCTGTGCCTCCCGCCACCCAAGGCTGTCCCGCCCTATATGCTGGTTCAGGATGGAAAATTGAGTCTTGAGGAGCTGCGCAAGTCCGGGCGCAACGAGATATGGCTGAAAAAAAAACTTGCCCTCGCAGGATGCCGTGAATACAGAGATGCTTTTTTTGCCTTTTTGGACTGCGACGGCGCACTGCATGTGCAAACCACGGCCAAGCGCGGCGCGCGGCCCTGTTTCATCCGGCCGCAGGACGATGAGGAGATGAGCGGGTGAGGCCGAGAACTTTTATTACCATCGATCTTGTTTCAAGCATCGTCGTGACGCTGTTTTTGCTGTTTCTGTTCATCTACCCGCACGTCAGGCTCAACGCCATGCGGGATGATATTTTGCCGCTGTGCGATCGTCTGATCGAGGATGCGAACGGCGAACGTTGGGAGGATGCTCTTGCGTGCGCGCAGGAGATCCAGCATCGCTTCCAAGCGGAAGAAATCCTCCTTCGCATGATCTTCGATCACGAGGATGTGGACAGCGCTTCGGATGCCATCGGTACTGCCTTACTCATGACAAAGCGGAAAGACGGCACAGAAACCGTAATCGAAACGGAGAATATCCGGGGCATCGTCACCTACCTTGCCGGTATCGAAACGCTTCGGCTGACAAACCTTTTTTAGGTCACGCAGTCCGATAGAGGGCCGCGAGGACCGCCCCGTTTCCTTATTATAAAATAAACCGACTTACGCCACCCGTGCGCAAGCCGGTTTATCTATTATGTATGGCGTATGGTTACGCTGCCGGATTCATGCACGCGCCGATAAACAGCACAGCGCCGCTGCTGTCCACGATGGCGTAGAGGAAAGGACGGTCTAGAGCGATGGAAGCCGTGCCCGTCATCATGCCGGTTCCGCACATCAGGATTGCCGTATACGCGGCGGCCTCGACGCCGTCCTCGTTGACGCTCACGCGGCACTGATGCTGCACGCTGCCGATATAGCAGACGTCATCGGTTATGCCGGAAAAATCCGCATCCTCTTCAAAGGCGGCGGTTACACCCATCGCCTTGAGCGCGTCGGATAATTCCAGATCGGACGAATTGTCGAATTTGGGCAGCGATACGTTCACTTCGCCGTAAGAGTCTTCCTCGGCGGAGATGGCCGCGCGCAGCTTATCCGCGTCGGATAGGAACGCGTCGACGCTCGCGCCTTCGTCGGGCAGCACGAACACCATCCTCGACCCATCCGCAAGATAAAGGGACGTTTTAGCGTAATCGTCGCCTTTGAGGTAACCGTGGTTGCCAAAGGCGCGGTTCATGAAATCGCAGTTTACCGTTGTGCCGTCCGCGCGGGTAAAGGCAGCCGCGGCGGTCTGTTCCGCGTCGAAATTATCCGCCCATTGATCACAGAAGTAGATCGTATTGATGATGCTCATCAACAGCTCATCGCTGGGCGTAAACTGCGGGGAGAGCTTGCCGTTCGTGCGCTCGTTGATCCAGTCCGCCATTGCGTCCGCAGCCTCCTGCGTTGCAAGGTCAGCGCGGAATGTTTCCGCATAGAAGTTTTCCACAGCGTTTTGAACAAAAGCGTCCTTCGGGCTGAACGAGTCATTTACCCAGAGGGAATCGGCGAGTTTGAGCGTAACGACATCGTTATCCGCATAAAGCCGTCGGAACAGGTTTGCGCACTGCGCAGAAAGGGTTTGGGCATCCTCCGCGCCGAGTGCGGCGAGAAGCTGCGCCTGCGTATCGCCCGAAGCGCCGCTCGCCGCGATGGCAAGGGCATAATAGACGCTCAGCGGCGAGAAACAGCTGTTCTCCCCTTTTCCGTTGTTGAGGATGTTCACCGCGCTTTGATAGGCAAATGTGTTCAATGCATCCAAGAAGCGTTCATCCACAGGGTTGGCTTCCCGCACGGCAAACTGCGCGTCATAATCGTCAAACGCGATCGCATCGGGCAGCGCGACGGCACCCAGCGGCAGAATCGGGCCGCCGCCCGCGGCGTTATCGGTGTTGGCAGGAGTCTGCGTATCAACCGGCTGGCCGGCTTCGTTTTCTTTGCCGCAGGCGGTCGCGGATAAAAGCATCAGGGCCGCAAGAGCGAAAGCGAACCATTTCTTCATCATATTTCCACCTCCTAAACTGATCATAAAACGCGCTTCGGGAGGCCGGGGTTGCATCGGGCTTGATAGACCTTGACGCGCTTGCGATGCGCCCGTCTGGCCGTCCGCCCGGGGATGTTGCCCAAGCGGAGTCTGTCGGCTATGCGGCGCGCTTCGTGCACGGTAAAGAATAGTTCCCTGTGGCGGCGGATCTCCGCCTTCAGCGCGCTGATATGAACGACTGCGTCATCCTCCAGCGTCAAGCACAGCTCGCATCCATCGGCAAATACAACGATCGGGATCAGCGCCCGCGCGTATTCTCCGCCAAGCGCGCGCTCAATCGCCTTAAGATGCCCGTAATTCTGGTGGATGGGGTTCATAAACGTACGTCTGGATGCGCCATGCACCGCCGTCCAGCGTCTGTCACGGTACTTGCCGTAGATCGCGCCGGTGTGGTTTTTCGTTTCAATCACAAACAAGCCATAGATCGATACCACGATATGGTCGATCTGTGCCGTTCCCTTGTCCGTTTCCAGCAGCGCGTCATGGATCGCGGTGTACTCGTTTTCAGGCAGCGTAGCGAGCACCGCCTTAACCCTCGCCTCCCCAACCATGCCGCGCAGTTGCGGCATGCTGCGCCGCAGATAGAACAACAATAACATCAGCGGAATAATCCACCAATTTGTTTTGAAAAAAATCAAGATCGGTGTTAAAAAAACCTGCGTGAACAAGTTCATCAATTCGCCTCCGCGCTCATGCGCACCCCATGCACGTTTGACAAATAAGTTACATATATTGTAATATTATGTATATCGTATTGCAATGTCGTTTTTTTAATGATTCTGCAAAAATCCATTATGTTTGACGTGTTTATGGTGTATTTATTTTTTACAGTTACATTTTAATATGTTTTTAAGCGCTTTGCAGATTTTCGATCTGCTCATGTAATCCATTTTAAGCAGGCGAAGGAAACCGCTCTTCCGCATTTCAAAGTGCGGATTCAAATTTCTAATATGCTATAAAGCGCGTAAATAAACAACGATCAAAGACATTTGACCTTTTTCAGCGCTCGTTCACGCCGCTCAAAAAAGGCGCGGCCTGCAATGCCGCGCCGGATATCCGGGTTCGGTCAGTTTTCCATCTGCTTACCCATGAAGCTTGCTGCGGTTTCGCAGGTTTTCTGTTCCGCGCGCCCCATCACGGTGTTTTCTTCGCGGGAGAGGAGCATCACCGCGCCGATCGCATCGCCGCCCGATATGATCGGAGTGATCACGGCTGCCGTGTAGGTAGTGCCGTCGTCATCCGCGGTGATATGGATGGGTTCGCCGGATCCTGCCGATGCCAGCATTTTTTCACGCGCCTGCATCAGGCGCTCGACGTCGGGATGGAGCGGTTTTTCAATCAGGTCTTTCCGGCTGCAGCCCGCCACGGCGATGATGTTGTCCTTATCGCAGATTGCCGCGATATGTCCCAGACAAAGATGCAGCGCCTCGGCGTATTCCTTGGCAAAATCGCCGAGTTCTCCGATCGGCGAGTACTTTTTGAGGATGACTTCCCCTTCCCTGTCCGTAAATAATTCGAGCGGGTCACCCTCGCGGATTCTAAGAGTCCTCCGGATCTCCTTTGGTATGACGACCCTTCCGAGTTCGTCAATTCTTCTTACTATACCGGTTGCCTTCATATGCTTCCTCCCGCATCGTTTTGGTTGTGGCACTAGTATCTGTAAACTGCGGCATTTTATATGCGGTGCTTGGAATTGGTTGTTAATGGAATTCCGCTCGCAAAACAGAGCGCGCAATTTTTTTGAATGAAATCATTCCGGTAAGAGTTTGATTAACGTCGAGAGTTTAGGTATAATCTATCCATCATCGGTGGATGAAATCCCTTCTTTGAGGAGTCTGTGATATGAATGAAACACTGGAAGTGATTGCCAAGCGCTATTCCTGCCGGGATTACAAAGACGAGATGCCGCCGGATGAAGCGCTCCGCGCCATCGCCCAAGCCGCCGTGCAGGCTCCGAGCGGGATGAACCGGCAGGCATGGCGGGTTATCGTTGTAAAGGATCAAGCCTTGATGCGGGACATGGAATCCGAAGCGATGACCTATATGGCCGGCATGACGGACAAAACGTTGTATGACAGAATCATGGGACGCGGCGGCAAGTTGTTCTACGGCGCTCCCTGCATGATCGTCGTGCCGATCGATCAGGCACAGAAGCCGGGCTCAACGCTTGACTGCGGCATCGTGTGCCAGAACATCGCGTTAGCTGCAACATCGCTCGGAATCGCCAATGTGATATGCGGATTAACAGGTCTGGCGTTTGCCAGCGGTCTTCGCGCGGAAGAGTTCAGCAAACGCCTGCACATCCCCGACGGGTACGCGTTTGGCTGCTCGGTGCTGTTGGGCTACGCAAACACGGCAAAACCGCCTCATGATCCCGCCACGGACAAATTGATATTCATCGACTGAGCGGCGCGCCGTCAATCGTTAGCGTAAAACAGACCAAGGTTAAGGGGCTGACTGCAAAGATGCAATCAGCCCCTTTCATTAATCTGCTTTTTCTGTCTTATCTTGCTCCGGCCATTAACGAAGCGCCGTTATTAGTTAATCCCCATCAGTTTCTCTAAGGCGGCAAGCTTCAGGCATACGCACAGCACTTCAGCAGCGGCTTGCAGCTCGCCCAGAGAGGGCAGCGTGGGCGCAACGCGCACGTTGCTGTCATGCGGATCGTTTCCATACGGGTATGTAGAGCCTGCAGGGGTCATCACAACGCCCGCTTCCTTACACAAAGCAAGGACGCGTTTTGCGGTGCCATCCATGGCATCAAGGCTGATGAAGTATCCGCCGGAGGGGCGGTTCCATTTCGCGATCCCAAGCGGTGCAATTTCTTGATCGAGCGCACGGAGCACGCAGTCGAATTTCGGCTTCAGGATCTCTGCATGTTTCTTCATATATTCCAGCACATGCGCCTTGTTCTTCAGGAATTTAACGTGGCGAATTTGATTGATCTTGTCGTAGCTGATGCTCTGAACATCAATGAGCTTCATGAAATATTCCATGTTCGCTTCGCTTGCGACCATAGCCGCGATGCCCGCGCTGGGCAGGGTAACTTTAGAAGTAGAGGCAAACTCAACGACCATGTCGGGATTGCCGGCTTGCGCACAGAGGGTCAGGATATCCTCAAAGGGAACGAAATCCCCCTCGAACTCGTGTACGCAATACGCGTTATCCCACATGATAACGAAGTCCTTCGCGGCCGGGCGCATCGCTGCAAGGCGATGCACGACCTCGTCAGAGTATAGAGTACCCGTCGGGTTGGAGTACTTGGACGTACACCAAATGCCCTTTACGGACTCATCTTTGATCAGTTCCTCCACAACATCCATATCAGGGCCGCTTTGTGTCATGGGAACGCTGATCATTTCCATGCCAAAGGTGGCGCAAATGCGGAAATGACGGTCGTATCCGGGTGTCGGGCATAGGAATTTTACCTTATCCAGTTTGCACCAGGGTTTTTCGCTGTGAAGTAAACCGTGGGTAAAGCCCTTGGAAATGGTGTCATACATCAACGTCAAGCTCGAGCTTCCGCCCGCAAGAACCTGTTCGAATTTTACGCCAAGCAGCTCAGCCCAGAAATGGCGTGCGCAGGGCAACCCCATCGGCGTGCCGTAGTTACGGGCGTCAACGTTAGCATCCATACAGTCTTCAGGCGTTTTCAGTATGGTGAGCATCTCTGAAGCCAGATCAAGCTGCGCTTTACCGGGTTTCCCGCGGGACATGTCGAGCTTCATGTTTTTTGCCTTTAAGGCTTCATAGGCTACCTTCTCTTCAGAATATGCCCTGCTGCGTTCTTCGGCGGACATTACGCCGTATGCTTTCATATTTGTCATCCTCACAGTGTTCATTAAAATTGTTTCGCTTCAAAAACCGTTATCTTCTTTTCCCGGTTGTTTCATGCGGGCAGCTTTTTTACAAAGCAGGAGGTTGTCCGGCAAACCGGGCTTTTGTCATTTGCCGCGGGTTGCACGTGCTTGCTCCCTCTTCTTATGCGAGCGCGGTTCCGGCCTTGCCCTCCAGGGCTTCGACCGCTTTGTCCAGCGAGGTGATGATCGTCTTGCGGCCAGCCTTGCTTTCGACGAATTTTACCGCCGCTTCAATTTTGGGAAGCATGGAGCCGGGCGCGAAGTGACCTTCCGCTATATAGTCTTTGGCTTGCGCAACGCTCAATGTATCCAGATCCTTCTGGTTGGGCTTGTTGTAATGAATGCTGACTTTTTCCACAGCAGTCAGAATCACCAGCACGTCCGCGTCCAAATCCTCCGCAAGCTTCTCGCTCGCCAGGTCCTTATCGATGACCGCAGCGGTGCCTTCTAGATCTCCCTGAGCATTGCGAATGACGGGGATTCCGCCGCCGCCGACCGTTACCACGATATAACCGTTCTCCGCAAGGATCTTCACCGCGTCCAGTTCGACGATCTCGCAGGGCAGCGGGGACGCCACGACACGCCGCCAACCGCGACCCGCATCCTCCTTCATCACATAGCCTGTTTCAGCCGCAATGGCTTGTGCCTCCTCATGTGTGTAGAAGGGGCCGATCGGCTTGGACGGGTTCTTAAACTTGGGATCGTTTTGGTCTACCACGACCTGCGTAACGACCGACACGACCTGCCTGCTGCTGCCCCGACGGCGCAGCGCCTTTGACAGTCCCTGCTGAAGATGATAGCCGATCATGCCCTGACTCATGGCGCCGCACACGTCGAAGGGCATGGCG
>CAZJYV010000091.1:0-7382 GCA_964550295.1 uncultured Clostridium sp.
CATCGCGTGTTACTGCGTCGATCCCGGATTGGTCAGCACGGAAATCGGCAACAAAAAAACCGGCTGGCTTGTGGACGCCGTATGGCGCGCACGCAGCAAAAAAGGAAAGGCGCCGGAGGTTCCGGCACGGACGTACCTGTATCTTCTGAGCGGAGAAAAACCGCGCGAAGGGTTGTATTTCAGGGACTGCGTCGCGGAAAGCTATTCGCGAGAGGTCAACGAACAGAACGCGGGCAGGCTCTACCAAATCAGCGCCAAGCTCTGCGGCTGTGCGGAAAGGAAGGGAACGACATGAACGTGCTGATTACGGGCGCTGCGGGCGGCCTTGGCCGCGCGTTTGCGGTGGAGTGCGCCAAGCGCGGCTTTAACCTGCTTTTAACCGATATCAACGGCGCGGGGCTGGAAAGCTTGCGCGCGGGCATCGTGCGGCGCTACGGCGCGCAGGTTCACGCTTTCGCATGCGATATGACGCAGAGCGAAGCGCTCGACTTCCTTTTTGCTTACGCGCGAAACATCGATTTTCGCATCGATATGCTCGTTAATGTGGCGGGCGGGGATTCCGAAGGCGCCTTTATGCAGCGGGATGCGGCAAGCATCGCGCGCGTCGTGCGATTGAACGTTCTTGCCACGCTGGATGCCACGCACAAGGCGCTTGAGGTTCGCAACCCGGAGTTGCCTTTTCATATTGTGTTCGTCTCGAGCCTTGCCTCGATGTATCCCATGCCGCTCAAGGCGGCGTACGCCGCGTCCAAGCGCTTCCTGCTCGACTTTTCGCTTGCGATCCGCCAAGAACTCATGGGCGAGAACGTCACCGTCACCACGCTTTGCCCGGCGGGGCTTGCCACGACCAACCACGCCATGTCCGGCATGGCGGCGCAGGGCTTCATGGGCAGCGCCACCGCGAACAACCTTGAGGTGATCACGAAAAAAACCATCGATATGGCGTTTAAAGGGCGCTTCCTGTATGTGCCGGGCATCCTCAACAAGTGCTTGTACGGCGTGAGCAAACTGATTCCGCGCGGCGTGATGGCAAAAATGATTTACCTGCGCTGGAGCGGCGCGCAAAGCAGATGGCGGTGCGCGTAAGGTAGATTCAGGCGCAAATGGCCGACTATACGATACGTCGCTTGCCAAAATAAGGCAGCCGGCGTATTCTTTTATTGAGGTGATGCGTGTGGATCACAAAAAGACAGGCAAATTGATCGCAGACAGCAGGAAGGAAAAGCAGCTTACACAGAGGGAGCTTGCTTCCATGCTACACGTATCCGATTCGACGGTTTCCAAGTGGGAACGCGGCGCGGGTTTCCCTGATGTTTCAATGATAGAATCGCTCACACAAGCCCTCGGTATTTCCATTGCGGAACTGTTTTGCGGCGAGCGGGAGGAAGCGAAGCTGTCTGCCACCACAGAGAGCTTACTCGGGGAGGTGCTCCGTATCGCCCGTGCGGAGATCGTACGCAAGAAAAAGCACTATCTGTTCTTGAGTGCTTTATTCGGCTGTTGCGCTTTGCTTTGGGCGATACTCCTTATTTTTTACGAGCGCCCCATGCCGACGCTTGGCGGAAGCTACCAAAGCGAAATGATCGGCGGCTATATCGTTCAGTTCGCCGTTCAGCCGCAGGACAACACATTTGTTCAGTATATCGACTGCCGCGAGGTCAATAAAGGTTCGGTTTCGGACAACGGGGATGGTACCTATGTCTTTGACGGCGATGTGAAGGATTTTACCGTAACGCTCAAGGAAAATAACAGCTTCGATCTCATTCTCGTCAAACTGGTCGAGAACAGGGTGATTACACTTGAGAACATCTCGAAAGTGCCGATCTATATCGGCATGACCTACGGGGATGAGGAGGCGTACAAGGACTATCTGCGCTGAGTTGCACCACTTATATAACAAGCTTATAATGGTATAAATATTTCTCGGAGGTATGGCCATGAATGAAGGGAACATCCTCGCGCGCGGCCTTGCGTTTGACGACGCCACCCCCGAACTCATCCGCCCGCAGGATTTTTACGGCGCGCATGAAAAAATCTGCGACGTTTGTGTGATCACCTTCTCCCACACGGTCGTTGAAAAAGCGCTGGAGCGCTTTGCGTGCGAGCAGGTCGCCCATATTGGCAGCGTCAGCGGCCTCTATCCGATCTATATGCTCGATTATAAAGGGAAGAAAATCGCCTTTTTCATGAGCACCATCGGCTCGACCGCCGCGGGAACGTGCATGGAAGAAACCAACTGCCTCGTCGGCGTGACGAAGTTCGTGATGTTCGGCTCCTGCGGCGCGCTGGATCAAAAAATCGCTTCCGGCGGACTGATCGTTCCAACCGAGGCGTACAGGGACGAGGGTTTTTCCTATCATTACGCCCCGCCCTCGGATTACATCCGCATCAAAAACGCGCAGAAGGTCGCAGCGTTCCTTCAGGCGCGCGGCATCCCTCATACGCTCGGCAAAACATGGACGACGGACGGCGTTTACCGCGAAACGGCGGGCAAGGCGGCGCTTCGCCGTGCGGAGGGGTGCGCCGCAGTCGAGATGGAATGCGCGGGCGCGCAGGCCGTGTGCGATTTTCGCGGCTGGGAATATTACGACTTCATCTTCGCGGGCGACCTGCTCGGTGAGGAAAGCTGGGATGCGCGTATTTTGGGCAACGAGGTGGAAATCGACCATCAGCTGCGCTATTTCCTGCTTGCGCTGGAGTTGGGTGCGGAGATTTGATCGCGCGTGTTGGTCGTTATCGAATAAAATGCTTGATACCCGGTTTGTCGGAAACAGATCATCAAAGGCGCCCCGGCGGGCGCGGTTGAGGGATAGGGGGAACAGATGGAACGCAGCAGCGGCATACTTCTTCCCGTTTCCGCCCTTCCATCGGAAGGCGGCATCGGCACTCTGGGCAGGGCGGCATTTGAATTTGCGGACTTCCTCGCCGCGGCGGGTCAGCGCTACTGGCAGATTCTTCCGCTCGGGCCAACCAGTTACGGCGACTCGCCTTATCAGTCGTTTTCGGTTTATGCGGGCAATCCGTATTTCGTGGATCCCGGCCTCCTCGTGGAGCAGGGACTGCTCACGCGCGCGGAAATGGACGCGCACACACCACACGGCGACCCCGGTCATGTGGACTACGCCCGCATCTACGAAACGCGCTTCGCGCTGCTGCGCGCCGCTTTTCTGCGGGGCAGGGGGAGGGATGCCGCGGATTTTTCTTGCTTCTGCGCGCAAAACGCGGCGTGGCTGCCGGATTACGCGCTGTTCATGGCGCTCAAACGGCATTTTGGTATGCGCGCGTGGGGCGAGTGGGAGGATGAGGACATCCGCCTGAGAAAGCCTGAAGCTGTGGCGCGCTATCATACCCTCCTGTCGGAGGATATCGCCTTCTACTCGTATATCCAATATCAGTTTTTCAAACAATGGGATGCGCTGCGCGCCTATGCGCGCAGGCTTGGCATTTTGATTATGGGGGATATGCCCATTTACGTCGCGCTCGACTCAGCGGATGTTTGGGCGCATCCGGAACATTTTCAGCTTGACGGAAGGCTCTGCCCGACCGAAGTCGCGGGCGTTCCGCCGGATTATTTCTCCGCATCCGGCCAGCTTTGGGGCAATCCGCTCTACCGCTGGCACGATATGGAAAAAGACGGCTTTTCGTGGTGGAAAGCGCGCATGGCGGGCGCCGCGCGGCTTTATGATACGCTGCGCATCGACCATTTCCGCGGCTTTGAAAGCTACTGGGCCGTGCCCGCGGGGGAAACCACCGCGATCAACGGCCGCTGGGTCAAAGGCCCCGGACTTCCTTTTGTGCGCATGCTCGTCAAGGCTGCGCCGCAGATGGAGATCATCGCGGAGGATCTGGGCGATCTCGACGCGGATGCGCGCGCGCTGCTCTCCGATTCCGGACTGCCCGGCATGAAGGTGCTTGAGTTTGCGTTTAACGCAGGCGAGCAGAGCAATTACCTTCCCCATACCTATCCCCAAACGTGCGTGTGCTATGTGGGCACACACGATAATACGCCCGTTATGGCTTGGCGGCATGAGGCCGCGCCGGATGACGTTGCGATGGCAATCGCGTACCTCGGCCTCAATGAGAGGGAGGGTTTCAACTTCGGCATGATCCGCGGGGGCATGTCGAGCGTGGCCGACCTGTTCGTCACGCAGATGCAGGACTATCTCGGCCTTGGCGCGGAAAGCCGCATGAACACGCCCAGCACCCTCGGGGGCAACTGGACATGGCGGCTTCTGCCGGGTCAATGCACAAAGGAACTCGCCGAAAAAATCCGCCGCATGAGCGATCTATACGGAAGGGTCGGCAGATCGTAAAAAACGCTTGACATTCCACCGTCTGGAACGTGTATGTTAAAGCTGCAAAAGCGCGCGGAAGCGGGCATCGGAGGAAAGTATGCGCATTCAGGAAGTGCAGGACGCGGTTGGCGTCACGAAGAAGAACATCCGCTTCTATGAGGAGGAGGGACTGCTCAAGCCCCGACGCAACAGCGACAACGGCTACCGCGACTATGACGCGGCGGATATTGAAACGTTGCTGCGCGTCAAGTTCCTTCGGAGCCTTGGCGTACCCATCGGCGAGATCAAGCGGCTTCAGAGCGGTTTGCTTACCCTGGAGGACTGCCTGCGCCGCCACGAAATCGCGCTCGACCGGCAAGCGAACAACACCGCAAATATGAAATTGATATGTGAAGAACTGCGCGGGAAGGACATACAGTATACGGAACTCGATGCAAGGGGTGCGCTCGCGCGCATGCTCGAAATGGAGAAGGAAGGTGTTCGGTTCATGGATATCCGTAATAAGGATAAGAAAAAGAAATTCATCGGCCCCGTCATCGGCGGGTCAATCGGAATCCTCATCATGCTCTGCCCAATCGCGCTGGGCATTTACGCGCGCGTGACGGAGGGGATGCCGCTTGGCATCACGCTGGTGTTCATTCTGGTTCCGCTGGCGGTGATCGCGGGGCTGATCACAGCGCTCGTGCAGCGCAGCAAAGAAATAAAAGGAGGGGAAGAGGATGAAGCTGCTAAATATTGATTACATTCCGGGACACGAAATTGAGGTGCTCGGCATGGTCAGGGGAACGGTCGTACATTGCAAGAGCTTCGGCAAGGACTTCATGGCGGGTATGAAAACCTTTGTGGGCGGCGAGATCAAGGGCTATACGGAAATGCTCAACGAAGCGCGTGCCATCGCCACAAAGCGCATGGTGGACGAAGCGGATCAGCTGGGCGCGGATGCAATTCTCAACGTCCGCTACGGCTCCTCTTCCGTGATGCAGGGGGCGGCTGAGGTGATCGCTTACGGCACGGCTGTGAAAATCAAATAAAACCTTCACGCAGATTTCACGATATGTCCATTTGTACAACGGCGCGGGCGGTGTTATACTATTTCCATGGATAGGAAAAAAATCAACATTTTATTATATATCATCAGCGGACTGCTGCTCGCATCGGGCCTCTTTCTGGTGATCCGCCAGTATGTTCTGCTTCCCGGCGAATATGTTCCGCCGGGACAGGATGTGATCCCGACGCAGACGCCTTTGGCGACGCCGGCACCCACGCCCGGCAACACGAACACGGGCGCGCAGCCGAGCGCAACGCCGCAAGTTTCGCCCACGGCGACTCCGTATGTGAAGCCTATCCCCGTGCGCATCTATTTTTTGGACGACGAGGTCATGTGTGACATCGTGCCCGTCGGTCGGATTGAGGAAGGCGAAAAGGCGGGTCAGATGGCAACGGTGGATGATCCGGATCTTTCCGCGTGGTATGAACCCGGTCCCGCGCCCGGTGAACCGGGCAACGCGATCTTGAACGGGCATAAAAGCTGGCAGGGCAGGATCGGCCGCTTCTCGGTGCTGTGGAGCATGGAGGTTGATGATATCATCGCCGTCGCCTTCGAGAGCGGCACGTATCAATACTTCGCCGTCACTTCGGTCAGCTTCTACCCGTACGATGACGTGCCTCTCGAGGTGATGGACCTCAACACCGAGTTTCCGCGCATGACGCTCATCACCTGCTACGGTGATTTTGACAGGTTGGTCGGCACATCCAAACAACGCTGCGTGGTCGTCTGTGAGCCGGTGGAGGAGGGCGATCCCCGTTTGGCGGCATACGCATAAACAAAGCGATCAAAAGGATGATCTTTCAGTCGGCCCGCGTTTGACGCGGGCCGCTTTGCTTGCATGATCGGGTAAAAGGTGTTAAACTATCGCCATTAACCATGAAAGGTTGATAGCCGGATGGAAATATTCAACACCACGCTCTACACGCGGGACGTTGTGCTCGCTTTCCAACGTTTTAACGCGCGGCTCGTAAAAAAACTGCCCTGGAGCACGTACGCCATTTTCGGAATTTTGTTCGCGATGCTCATCGTGGGCCTTGTATTCTCCGTGCTGATCCGCGGCTGGATCTATTCGGGCATCATTTTGCTGGGCATGTTCGTATTCGGCAGGCGGTTTTATTTTCTCTATATCGCACCGGCGCGCAAGTTTAACCAAGCGACGTTCAAGGATCTCGCGCAAAACTATGTGTTCCGCAAGCAGGGCTTTTCCGCTACCGCAGGCGAAACCGAGATGAAGCGCCAATACGAGGATGTGCGCGCAGCCTACGAAACGCCGGATGCGTTTTACCTGTATTTCAGCAAGGGTCGGGCGTTCATCGTTTCCAAAACGACATTCACGCAGGGCAGCGCGGAGGATCTTCGCAAGCGCCTCATAGAAAAGCTCGGCGCAAAGCATTACGCGATGATTAAGCGATAAAAATCGGGGGTTTTCATGATGAAGAACGCATACGATATTTTAACCGAACGCGGCTTTTTTCGGCAGTGTTCGCATCCGGAGGAGCTGCGCGAGCGCATGGGAAAGGAAAAGCTGACCTTCTACATCGGCTTTGACCCCACGGCGGACAGCCTGCACATCGGCCATTACGTGGCGCTCATGAGCATGGCGCACATGCAGCGCGCGGGACACAGACCCATCGTGCTGCTCGGCGCGGGCACTGCGGAAATCGGCGACCCCTCGGGCAAGACCGACATGCGCCGCATGATGACGAGCGAGGAGCTTGACCACAACGCCGCCTGCTTCCAGCGGCAGATGGCGCGCGTTCTCGACTTTGAGGGGGAAAACGCCGCCATCATCGACAACAACGCGACATGGCTCCGTTCCCTCAATTTTCTCGATTTTATGCGCGAGATCGGCTCGCGCTTCTCCGTGAACCGCATGCTTTCTGCCGATTGCTACAAACAGCGCATGGAACGCGGACTCACTTTTTTCGAGATGGGCTACATGCTCATGCAAAGCTATGACTTCCTCGTGCTCAACCGCAAGTACGGCTGCATTTTGCAGATGGGCGGGGACGACCAATGGAGCAATATCCTCAGCGGCG
>CAZJYV010000092.1:0-7307 GCA_964550295.1 uncultured Clostridium sp.
AAGGCGGTTCAGGGCATCCTCGAATTGTCTCGCATCCATATCGCTCACCCTTCCGCCGAGAATCGAAAAAGATCATTGCACTTACCGGAATATAGCACAAACAACGAAGATCCGGCTCCTTCCGAAAAAACCGCGGGCGCTGCTCTCTACGATCACAACAGTCGGAGATTCAGGTTCTTCATCGGACCGTTCGACTTTGTGCTGCCCCTACGCGCATATTTGAGTCAGATATCATCTTACCGTGTCGCCGCGCGCGGACAGACCATCCTATCCAACGCGGCAAAGGAGCCGCATGTTGTTGACACGGCCAACTTTCTCAACATGATGGGCGCGCAGGTCAAGGGCGCGGGCACGGACATCATCCGCATCAACGGCGGGATGCGCCTGCACGGCTGTACCTATGCAATCATCCCCGACCAGATCGAGGCCGGCACCTACATGATCGCCGCTGCGGCGACGCGGGGCGACGTGGTTTTAAACAACATCATCCCCACCCACCTTGAGGCGATTTCCGCCAAGCTGATGGAAAGCGGCGTGACCGTTTTTGAAGGCGACGACGGGCGCGAGTTTTATATGCGCGTAAGCTGCGACGGGCGTCCCCGCGCAGTCAACATCAAAACGCTTCCCTATCCGGGTTTTCCCACCGACTTGCAGCAGCCCATGATGGCCATGCTCACAAAGGCCAGCGGAAGCAGCTTTGTAGTGGAGAACATCTTCGAATCCCGCTTTAACCACGTCAGCGAGCTGCAGCGCATGGGCGCGAATATCATGATCAACGGGCGCACCGCCATGGTGGAAGGCGTCCAAAACCTATCCGGCGCGCCGCTCTATGCGAGCGACCTGCGCGCGGGCGCGGCGTTGATCGTGGCCGCGCTTTCGGCGGAGGGCCGCAGCGAAATCCACAGCATCGAATTCATCGACCGCGGATACGAGTTCCTTGAGCAGAAGCTGCGCGCGCTCGGCGCGGACATCACAAGGGTGGAAGAATAACAAACAAAAAAAGCCGTTTTCGGCTTTTTTATTTTCCGGGCAATTCATATGAAAGCGAAAAGGAGCTGCCGATGCACATTCTATCCGTGCGGGAGCATCCCGATCAGGCGCGTAACTTCATCGCGTATTTTCAGAAACGCTGGGCGAGCGAGGCGAGCATGAAGGTTTATGAGGACTGCATCCTCAGCTGCCTGCATTCCCCCTCCCCGCTGCCGCAGTGGTATCTTTTGATGGACGGTGAAGAAATCGCGGGCGGCGCGGGGTTGATTGTCAACGATTTCATCAGCCGGATGGATCTGTGGCCGTGGCTGTGCGCGCTGTATATCGAAACCGAATACCGCGGGCACGCGCTCGGTTCGCTGTTGCTTGAACATGCCAGGGCGGACGCGAAAAAGCTGGGCTTCACAAATCTCTATCTCTGCACCGATCATGTCGGTTATTACGAGCGTTACGGCTTTGCCTGCCTCGCGCAGGGCTATCACCCGTGGGGCGAACGCTCAAGGATTTACCGGGCGGAGCTGTAAGGAACCTTATCAAAAAACAAATGGAGGGCGTGCGCCCTCCATTTTGATCTTTATTATTCCGCACCCTGCATCAATCTTTCATACAGCCACTCGAGGTTTTCCTTCGTGTAATACTCGATGGTGATTTTGCCCTTCTTTTCCGTCCCCTCGATGGAAACCTTCGTGCCGAGCTGTTCCTGCAGCTTTTCCTGCGCGGCGTGCATGTCGCTGGTCTGCTTCGGGCGCTTGGCGGGCTTATCCTCTCTGGCATCGGGATAGGCAAGGGCGTTGTTCACGGCAGCGGCCTTGTTCTCCACCTCGCGCACGGACCAGCCGAACTTCACCGCATCCGCGGCGATGCTCCTCTGCTTTCCCTCATCCTTGACGCCCGCGACCGCGCGCGCGTGGCCGGAGGAAAGTTCCCCCTCGCGCACAAACTTCTGCACATCCTCGGGCAGGTTT
Source organism: uncultured Clostridium sp. (assembly GCA_964550295.1). Classification (GTDB taxonomy): domain Bacteria; phylum Bacillota; class Clostridia; order Christensenellales; family CAG-138; genus Phil1. Next base: position 1,956 of record CAZJYV010000092.1, read on the forward strand.
AAAAGGCGCAGCGCGTTGGCAATCACCGGACGGCTCTTGCCCAGCCGCTGGGAGACCTCCTCCTGCGTGAGATCGTGCTGTTGCATCAAAAAGCGGATTGCGGCCGCCTCCTCGATGGGGTTCAGGTTTTCGCGCTGCAGGTTTTCCACAAGCGCAACCTCATGCACCTCGATATCGTCAAACGTTTTGATGAGGACCGGCACGCGGGTCATCCCCGCAAGTCTTGCCGCGCGATAGCGCCGCTCGCCCGCAACGATGCTGTACCGCTCGCCGACCTTTCGCACGATGATCGGCTGCACCATGCCGTGCCGCTCAATGCTCGAGGCAAGCTCCCTGAGGCGCTCCTCATCAAAGGTTTTGCGCGGCTGCTCCGCGTTCGTGTCGATCAGGTAAATATCCGCCTGCACCACGCCTTCCGGCGGTGTAGCCGTGTAATCGCCCAGCAGCGCGTCCAGCCCTCTGCCCAATCCCTTTTTGCTCACAGCCATCAAGCCTTTCCTCCGCTGTTCTCAATCACCTCATCCGCCAGCGCCTCATATGCCTTTGCACCCACGCAGCGCGGGTCATACTGGTTGATGGGCAGACCGAAGCTCGGCGCTTCGCCCAAACGGATCGAGCGCGGGATGATCGTTTGATAAACCTTGTTCTTAAAAAACTTTTTCACTTCCACCACGACCTGCTCGGATAGATTCGTGCGCGCGTCAAACATGGTGAGCACAACGCCCTCCACATCAAGCAGCGGGTTCAAGTGCGTGCGCACGAGCTTCACCGTGTTCATCAGGTCGGACAAGCCTTCCAGCGCGTAGTATTCGCATTGGATGGGCGCAAGCAGCGTGTCCGCCGCCGTCAGCGCGTTCACCGTCAGCAAACCGAGGGAGGGCGGGCAGTCGATAAAAATAAAATCATACGCGTCCCGCACAGTGGCAAGCGCGCGCTTGAGGACCGTTTCGCGCGAAAGCGCGCTCACAAGCTCCACCTCCGCGCCGGAAAGTTCCTTCCTTGAAGAAAGCAGCTCAAGGTTTTCCGCAACGGTCGGCACGATCGCCTTGCGCGCGGGCACACCGTTGATGAGCACATCATATACGCTGTATTCAGGCCCGTCCTTGTCAACGCCTACGCCTGTCGTCGTGTTGCCCTGCGGGTCGATGTCCACGCACAGCACCTTTTTGCCCCGCGCCGCGATGCAGGCGGAAAGGTTCACGGTTGTTGTCGTTTTTCCGACGCCGCCCTTTTGGTTGGCAATGGCTATCACTCTTGCCATTTCATTCCTCCGCGTTCAGATAAAGATCCATCATGATCTCGTCGTGGTAGATGCCGTCCACGCACAGGCGTCCCCTGTGGCGTCCCACTTCCTCAAACCCGCAGCGCGTATAAAGCGCCTGCGCGCGCGTATTCTCGGCGTAAACGCCCAGTTCGATCGTCCGAATGCCCTGCTCCCGCGCCAGCTCGATCAGCGTTTCCATAATGGCGCTGCCCACGCCGATGCCCCAGCACTTTTTCCGCACCGCAACCGCAATCTCCGCGACGTGCGCGATGCGCGCGCGCCGGTTGCATGACAGGTTAAACGAGCAAACAATTTCGCCGTCGATGCGGCCGATGAAAAAACCGCCGCGCGGGTCGTTGTAAAAGCCTTCCAGCACTTCGGCTTCCTGTTCGGGCGTATACGGCAGACCTGCCGCGCCGAAAAGCAAAAAATCCGTCTCCCCGCCGATGATTTTCAAATAGTCAAGCATTTCCGCGGCATCCTTGCCGCGCGGACGGCAGATGTGCAGCATGCGTCCGTCCCTGAGGGTGATGTCGCGTTCCATATGTCCTCCGAAGCGTTTGTTCCTGTGTCATTATACTTGAAATGGGCATTTCAGGCAATGCATTGTTTCATGTGAAACAATGTGCGCGCACGGGGAATGTTGTTCCACGTGAAACAAACTCGGCTTGCCGCGTTGCATGTATAGCAAAAGCGCCGCGTAAAGCGGCGCTTTTCAATCATCAAGTGGCTGTGTTATCTGCTGTGCTCGGCCCGTTCTTCCTTGCCCTTGGGCGCGACGACCACGCGGCGGTTGGGCTCCTCGCCCTCGCTGTATGTGGTCACGTACGGGCTGCTCTGCAGGGTTGCGTGCAGAACGCGGCGCTCGTAAGGATTCATCGGTTCAAGCGTGCGGGGTTTGCCCGTGCTGCGCACCTGGGAGGCAACCTTGCGCGCAAGACGCACAAGGGTTTCCTCGCGTTTATCGCGGTAGCCTTCGGTGTCGATCGTCACGCGCGTATAGCCCGTTTCCTTGCGCGCGCGATTGATGTGCAGCGAGCAGAGGTACTGAATCGCGTCAAGCGTTTCGCCTCTGTGGCCGATGAGGATGCCCATCGAGGCGCTGTCGATGCGCAGTTTGATGCCCTCTTCCGATACGTTGGCGAGCACCTGCGCCTCAATGCCCATGCACTTGAGCATTCCGGTCAAAAAATTCGCTGCCTCGTTGCCTTCGGTCGCTTCCTGCGTATACTCGACGGCCGCCTTCTGCGGCATGGGTTCATAATCATCCCTCCGCGCGCCGCGGCTGTCGTCCCTGCGGCTGCGGTCCTGGTATCCGTTTTCGCGCGGCGGTCTGGGCTGCTGGGGTCTGCCCCCTTCCTGCCTGGGGCGGCTGTCCTGCGGGCGCGGGCTTCTATCATCCCTGCGCGGAGGGCGACGGTCGTTCCTCGGTCCGCTGCGCTCGCCGGAACGCATGCGCTCCGCATCCGTCAGGTACTCGGGGATCACGATCTGTTCGGGCTCGCGCTCGATCAGGCGCACGATAGCCGGCTTTGAACCGATGCCAAGGACGCCCCTGGCTTCGTGCTGCAAAATGTCGATCTCCACCTCGTCGATGGAAAGATCCATCTCATGCAGTCCGTTAAAAATCGCCTCGTCTATGGTTTTGCCCGTTGCGTTAAGCGTTCTCATTTTTTTGCGACCTCCTGCACCGCCGCCGGGCGCGGATATTTCTTATTGAGCAGCACGTTGATCACGATCATCAACACGCTGCTGAACGTCCAGTAAACGGCAAACGCCGCGTTGTTGGAAAGGCAGAATACGAAGGACATCACCGGGAACATATACGTCATCCATTTGCTGGATTTCGCAGCCTGGTCGTTCGCGGCTGTCTGCGGCTGGTTTTTCTGCATCATCCATGCGGAAACGAAGTTCGTGCCGCCCGCGAGGATCGCCATGAGGAACCATCCGTTATTATAGCCGGAATGGAGGTCTTTATAGACCTGCATGGCGCTGTTGTAGGCTGCCACGGAGGCTTCGGTGTTGATGATCCGGTAGCCGACTTCCCCGCCTGCAACGGACTTGAGGGCGATGCCCATCTGAACCAGTTTTTCCCACACGCCCTGTGTGTCGCGCAGGTAATTCAGCTTGGAAAGGCCTGCCGTGGAAAGGAAGGTTGCGCCGTCGGCAACCACCGGCATCATTCCGTTATCCGGCTGCCAGATGTTGCGGATCCACAAAAACTGAAAGGATTTAAAAAGGTTGGTTGCGTTCTCATCCACGAGGAGGCGCAGCGTCATTTCGGATCCCCAGTACCGGAACGCGGCAAAAAAGCAGAAGAACAGCGGCATCGTGATCAGCATCGGCAAGCAGCTGCCCCACATGCTGACGCCCTTTTCTTTCATGAACTTGTTCTGTTCAAGCTGCGCGCGCCGCGGGTCGCTGGCGTATTTCTTCTGGATTTTCTGAAGCTCCGGCTGAACGGCCGCCATATCCATGGAGGACTTGCGGGTTTTAACATCCGAAAAAATCGTTAAAATTCTGAGAATCAGCGTGCACAGCACAATCGTGAGTACCACGCTTCCAAAGCCGCCGGGCAGAAACCTGCCGGTGAGGGCGTATACCCAGCGCATCATCTCGAGAAACCAGTTAGTAAGGAAAAAATCACCTTGCACGGTTGTTTCTCTCTTTCTTTCGTTAAATAGTTTGTCTGTCCTGTTGTTTTTTCAAACGCCGCGACGCGGGCCAAACCCCCGGCACCGGGTCGTAGCCGCCGCGAGAGAAGGGATTGCAGCGCAAAACACGCCATATGCTAAGCAAGCCGCCTTTCCACGCGCCGTGCTTCTCAAGCGCTTCGAGCGCATAGGTGGAGCAGGTCGGGGTATAACGGCAGCATGGCGCGTGCATCGGCGATATCCAGGTCCTGTAGCCTCGGATAAAGTAGAGCAGCAAGCGCTTCACAGTCGCGTATCTTCCTTTTTCAGCAAATCGGCGCGGCGAAGGAGATTCAGCACCGCGTCCTGTATGGGGGTGAACTTGGCATCCACAATCGGCTCTCTAGCAATGAAGATGAGGTCGTATCCGTCTTTCACGCGCGGTATCACAGGGCTAAAAGATTCCCTCAACCGGCGTTTGACGCGATTGCGGACGACGCTGTTGCCGAGTTTTTTGCTTGCGGAAAATCCAACGTGCACGCCCGCCGCGCGGGCTTTCGCCCAAATCAAAACCAGCATGGGGTTCGCCTTGGAATTTCCTTTGCGGTATACATGGCGGAAATCTTTGTTCCGCTTCAATGAATAACAGCGTTTCACCTTTTCACGATTCAAAGAACGTTCGTCGTTTTGTCCCGCACGGATACGATGGCGGGATCGGGTTTTCCTTGCTTCGCCGCTGCGCCGTTGGACTGACCAAACGGCGCGCGGCCATCCGCACAGGCAGCAGCCTGCGCGTTTTCGTCCTTAAGCGGAGATCGTCTTGCGGCCCTTGAGCCTTCTGCGCGCGAGCACCTTGCGACCGTTGCGGGACTTCATGCGCTGACGAAATCCGTGAACCTTGCTGCGCTGTCTTTTCTTGGGCTGAAAAGTACCAAGCATGTCTTGCACCTCTTTTCTTTATAGATTGGGGAAACCTTTCGTTTGCTGTTCCCCGCGTCTGCATTTTCCATCAGTGTATGATTATATAAGAGATTCTTCCTCCCTGTCAAGGAAATCATCCCGCCTGAAAACCCTAAAAATCCCACATACAACATGTTGCATACCGCGCACCTTCCCTCTACAATCGATGAAAAATATAAGCGTCCCCTTCTTTTGTATTCTGTTGCGAAAACAGATGCGATTTGCTATCATATATGTGGATGTAAAAAGCGCATCGGCTCGGTCGGGCGGCTTTTTTCATATACGCCGCTATTATCCACAATTTTATCCACATTCTTTCCAAGTTTCCAACATTGACGACGCGCGAAAGAATGTCAGCCGGAGGAACCAAATGAAATCTGCCTCGTACGCATGGCAAAACTCCCTTCCGGAGCTTCGCGCTTCGATGACTCCCATCAGCTTTTCCACCTGGATCGAACCCATGGCGTCCATCTGCATCAAGGATAACATGCTTGT
>CAZJYV010000093.1:0-7256 GCA_964550295.1 uncultured Clostridium sp.
CGATATCTGTGTGCACGACTTCAAAATCGATCCCGATGCGCGCGGCGAGCGCCTCCCCGAGCGTGGACACGACGCCGCTGCCCGGAATGACAGGTACGCCCGCTTCCCGCATGGCACGCCGCGCCTCATCCTTGTCGCCCATGCGCGCGAGCGCTTCGGCGGATGGGCCGATGAACTCGATGCCGCACTCCCCGCAAAGCCCGGCGAAGCGCGCGTTTTCGGAAAGCAGGCCGTAGCCGGGATGGATAGCCTGTGCGCCTGTTACGAGCGCCGCGGAGAGGATTGCGGACATATTGAGGTAGCTCTCCCGCGCCTGAGGCGGGCCGATGCATACGCTTTCGTCGGCAAGATTCACGTGCAGCGCGTCACGGTCGGCTTCTGAAAACACAGCCACCGTGGAGATGCCCATTTCCTTGCAGGCGCGAATAATCCGAACGGCGATTTCGCCGCGGTTGGCAATCAATATCTTGGAAAACAAACGCTCACTTCCTTTTTTGCGATGCGCCCAAACGGCCTGCGGGCGGGTGTTTTACTGCTGCGCACCGGCGTCCGACAGCACGAAGGAAAACTCCGCGCTCACGCACACCTCGCCGTTCACCAGCCCTTTCGCCTTTACGAAGTAGAAGGGCGGCTTCTCCCCGGTCAGGGAGCTTTCGACGCAAAGCGTATCCCCCGGCACGACCTTGCGGCGGAAGCGCACGCGGTCAAGGCCCGAGAAATAGGGCGTGCAGCCTTCCATATGCGGCGCGACGAGCACGCAGGACGCCTGCGCCAGAATTTCACACAGGATCACGCCCGGAACGACGGGGTTGCCGGGAAAATGACCCTGCAAAAACCATTCGTCGCCGCGTACCCTGTACGAGCCGCGCGCCTCTTCGGGCGCGCCTGGCTCCGCTTCATCCACCAGCAGCATCGGCTCCCTGTGCGGGAGCATGCGCATCAGTTCTTCTCTATCCATTTCAAAACACCTTAAACAGCACCTGCGCGTACTCGACGACCTGACCGTTTTCGGCGCAGATATCCACGATCTCTCCATCCGTTTCGGCGGTGATTTCATTCATCAGCTTCATCGCTTCGATGATGCACAGCACATCCCCTTTCTTCACCCGGGAGCCGATGGTTACGAAGGGGGCGGAATCGGGGGTGACGGCCGCATAGAACACGCCCACCATCGGGGATTTGATCTCCGTGATCCGGTTAAAATCCACCGCGCCTTCCTGGGCGGGCGTTTCATCCCGGTCTGGCAGGGGCTGCGCTTCCGGCAGCGCCTGCTGCGGCGCGCAGTCCGCACGCCCGGTCGCGGCTTTTTCCATGCGGATGCGAACATCCGCCTCGGATATTTCCAGCACGCTCAATCCCGCGCTGCCCATGATCTGCGCGAGGGCGCGAATTTCCTTGAGGTTCATATCAGTTCTCCTTATCAGCCTTGAGGAAGGCGAGACAGGCGTTGTGGCCGCCAAAGCCGAGCGAGAGCGAAAGCGAAGCGACGAGTTCCGCTTTCCTGACAAGGTTTGGCACAACGTCCAGATCGCAATCCGGGTCGGGCACAGCATAACCGATGGTCGGGGGAACGACGCCCTCGCCGAGCGCTTTGATGGCCGCGATGGCCTCCGCCGCGCCGGCCGCGCCGAGCATGTGGCCGGTCATGGATTTTGTGGAACTCACGAGCGCGTCGTACGCATATTCTCCGAGCGCGCGCTTGATGGCGACGGTTTCCGCTTTATCGTTGAGCGGGGTTCCCGTACCGTGCGCGTTGATGTAGAGTTTGTCCGCGCAGTCCGCATGAAGGTCCGCCTCATCCATAGCGAGCCTAATCGCCTCCGTAGCGCTCTCGGATTCGGGGTGCGGCGCTGTGATGTGGAAGGCGTCGCAGGTGTTGCCGTAGCCTGCGATTTGCGCGTAGATGCGTGCGCCGCGCGCTTTTGCGTGTTCATATTCCTCCAGCACGAGCGCGCCCGCGCCCTCTCCCAGCACAAAGCCGTCACGCCGTTTATCGAAGGGAATCGAGCTTTGCATAGGATCGTTTTTAACGGAAAGCGCCATGCAGTTGGCGAAGCCCGCCACGGAAAGCGGGTTGATCACCGCCTCCGCACCGCCCGCGATAATCGCGTCCGCATAGCCGTGTTTGATGGCGCGGAACGCCTCGCCGATGGCATGCGAAGAGCTTGCGCAGGCCGTGACGACAGGCAGGCAAGGTCCTTTCGCCTGGAAGCGGATGGCGATGAGGCCGGACGCAATGTTGGCGATCATCATCGGGATGAAAAACGGCGATACCCCGCGCATGCCTTTCTCAAGCAGCTTCTGATGTTCGCTCATAAACGTACCCATGCCGCCGATGCCGCTTGCCATGTAGACGCCGAGCCTGCGCGGATCGTCCATCTCCAGCGCGCTGTCCGCAACGGCCTGCGTCGCGGCTGCCATAGCATATTGTGCAAAGAGATCGGCTTTTCTGATCTCGCCGCGCTCCATACAGAGCGACGGGTCGAAGCCCTTCACCTCGGCGGCAATTTTAACCTTGCTTTCGGATGCGTCAAACCTCGTGATCGCACCGATGCCGCAGCGGCCCTGTTCAAGCCCCTGCCAGAACTCCGTCAGCGTGTTGCCCAAGGGGGATATGACGCCCATCCCCGTGATGACGACTCGTCTCATAATCCTTCTTCCTCAATCATTTCAGGATATCTTTACGCGAATAATTGCGATGATGGCAGAACTTGCCTTTACATGGCAAGTCCGCCGTCCACGCGGATAACCTCGCCCGTGATGTAGCCCGCGAGGGGGCCGCACAGAAAAACAGCCAGCGCGGCGACTTCTTCCGCCGTACCTGCACGCCGCAACGGTATGGCGCTTAGCAGCGCCGCGCGCGCGGGCTCCGGCATCGCGGCGGTCATATCGGTTTGGATCAGACCGGGCGCGATCGCGTTGCAGGTGATGCCCCGCGGAGCCAACTCCTTGGCCGCGGCCTTTGTCAAGCCGATGATGCCCGCTTTTGCCGCGGAATAATTCGCCTGCCCCGCGTTGCCCATGAGTCCCGACACGGACGAAAGGTTGAGCACGCGGCCGGCGCGCCGTTTGATGAAGTGGGGCGCAACGTGCCTGAGCATGTTAAAAGCGCCTTTCAGGCTGGTATCGACCACCGCGTCAAAATCCGTTTCCTTCATGGTGAGCAGCAGCGCGTCGCGCGTGATCCCCGCGTTGTTCACGAGGATGTCCGCGCCGCCGAAATCGTTGAGCGTCCGCGCCACGGTATCCTTCGCGGCTGAAAAATCCGCAACGTCACAGCGGTACGCCTGCGCCCGCACGCCCTGCGCACGGATGAGAGAAAGCGCCTCTTCTGCGGCAGGCTCGTTGCCCGCGTATACCAGCGCGATGTTCGCACCCTGCGCCGCCATCGCCAGCGCTATGGCCCTGCCTATCCCGCGCGAAGCGCCGGTGACGATCGCCGTTTTGCCTTTAAGCATCGGTTCCTCCCGCCCTGAGGGCCGTTAAGGTCTCGCTGAGGCTTGCGCGGTCCTGCACGTTGTAAACCGCCCGGATTTCGGGCGCGATTTTTTTCATAAACCCGCAAAGGGTTTTGCCCGGCCCTACCTCAATGAAGGTATCCGTGCCGCCGGCGAGGAGCGTTTCGATGGTTTTCTGCCACAGCACGGGGGATGCCGCCTGCCGCGCCAGAGTCGGCGCGAAGGGTGGGGTGTAAGGAAGTCCCGTCAGGTTTGCGTAGACGGGATACGCGGGTTGTTTCATCATATAATCAGATAAGTCCGTTTCAAATCCTTTAGCCGCCTCCTCCATCAGCGGGGAGTGGAACCCCCCGTTGACTGCGAGAGGCACGGCTTTGCCCCCCGTTTGGGCAACCTCCAGGCAAAATGCCCGGAGCGCTGTCTGTTCCCCCGCGACCGTCACCTGGCCGGGGCAGTTGTAGTTCACGGCATACACGCCGCATTCCGCGCAGAGCGCTTCGACGTGAGGCGCAGCGAGGCCGAGTATGGCTGCCATCCCGGCGGGAACACGCATGGCCTGCGCCTGCATCCGTTCCGCGCGCCTCATCACAAGGCGGAAACCGTCCTCATCGCTCCACGCGCCCGCAAAGGTCAGCGCAGCAAGCTCCCCGAGAGAAAAGCCTGCCGCGGCATCCGGCACAACGCCGTTTTCAGTGAGCGCGCGCGCCGCCGCAAGGTCCGTTGCAAACACGCAGGGCTGCGTGTTTACGGTTCGCGAAAGCTCCTGCTTGGACGCAGAAAAGCATTGTTCGCTCGTGCCCGGCCGCACGGCATCTGCAGCAGCGAATACCGCGCGCGCGGCGGCGGAATGTTCCGCAAGCTCCTGCCCCATCCCCGTATATTGCGCGCCCTGCCCGGCAAACAGGAAGGCTATCCGCAAAATGACGCGCCTCCCCTCAGGAGCGCTTCTGCCTCAGCCATCATCTCACGGATGATCTCCGCAGCAGGCTGTTCCCTTTTCACAAGGCCGGAGGATTGACCGGCCATGACGCTGCCTTTGTTGACATCGCCCTCTCGCGCGGCAAGCCGCAGCGCCCCCGCCCCGTATGCCTCAAGTTCCTCATTGGAAACGCCGCTGTCGTATTCGCGCCGGATAAATTCGCGCATGAAGGTGTTGCGCAGCGCGCGCACGGGATGCCCCAATCGTTTGCCGGCTGTGGCCGTATCGATATCTTTGGCTTCAAGGATCTTATTTTTGTAGTTTTGGTGGATGGTGCATTCATTTGCCACAAGAAAGCGCGTACCCACCTGCACGCCCCGCGCGCCGAGCATGAATGCCGCCGCCACGCCGCGTCCGTCGGCGATACCGCCCGCCGCGATCACGGGGATGTCCACCGCGTCGCATACCTGCGGCACGAGCGTCATGGTGGTCAACTCACCCACATGGCCGCCCGATTCACCGCCCTCGGCGATCACCGCGCACGCCCCGCTTCGCGCCACGAGTTTGGCGATGGCGACCGATGGCACCACCGGCACAACCTTGACGCCCGCGTCAAGCCATGCGCGCATGTACTTCGTGGGCACGCCCGCGCCTGTCGTCACCACGGCCACGCGCTCGTTCGCGACCACCTGCGCCACGTCGTCGGCAAAGGGGCTCATGAGCATGATGTTCACGCCGAAGGGCTTGGCGGTTTGAGCGCGCGCACATCGGATCTCGTTGAGCAGCCAATCGGCGTTCGCGTTCATCGCAGCGATGATCCCCAGACCGCCGCCGTTGCTGACTGCGCAGGCGAGCGATGCGTCCGCCACCCAGGCCATGCCGCCCTGAAAAATGGGATAGTCGATCCCAAACAGGTCGCAAAGCGCGGTTTTCATTATGCCGCCCCTCCGGGAAGCTGCTTTTCGATGATCTCCACGAGATCCTGCACGCGTTCAATGCGACTCTCCATATCGATCTGAACGCTGAACTCTTCCTCAAGCCGCATAATCAGCTCCACCCGATCGAGCGAGTCAAGCTCAAACTGCGCAAACGTGGTATCCGGCACGATGCCGCTGACGTCCATATCCCTGTACTCGGCAAGGATTTTAGCTACTTTTTCAAAGATCATGATCCTATCCTCCGTTTCGGTTGTGAATATTACGGCTCCTTGCACCAGCGCAGCACGCAGGCGCCGGTTGTAAAACCGCCCCCGAACGCGCTGAGCGCGAGCAAATCGCCGGCGTGAAACATGTGTTTTCTGCGACACTCGTCAAGCAAAATGGGAATGCTTGCGGCAGATGTGTTGCCGAAGCGTTCAAGGTTGGTCAGGTACCTGTCTGCGGCGATTTTGAGCTTGCCGACCGCGGCGTCGATGATGCGGCCGTTGGCCTGATGCGGCAGAACATAAGAGATATCCTCCTGCCTGACGCCCGCCGCCGCGATGACCGCTTCAAGGTCGTGGCAAAGCGCATGGACCGCAAACTTAAAAACATCCTGCCCGTTCATGAACACATGCTGAGGTCGCTCCGCGCGCGTGGAATACGGACAGCTGCCCTCGATGTTCGGGATGCCCAGCGACTCCGTATTGCCGCTTGCGGAAATGCGCAGCGATAGCAGATCGTTTCCCTCGGTGAGCACAACCGCGCCTGCGCCATCCCCGAACAGCACGCAGGTGGCGCGGTCCGTCCAGTCGAGCAGCTTCGACATCGCCTCCGCGGCGACGACGAGCACACGTTTGACGCGCTTGCGCGCAAAATAGCCGTCCGCCACATCCAGCGCATAAAGGAAGCCCGAGCAGGCCGCGTTGATATCCAGGCTGATGCAGCTTGCCCCGAGGCGCTTTTGCAGCACACAGGCGAGCGAGGGGGTGATGTAATCGTTGCGGATCGTGGCGCAGATGATCAGGTCGAGTTCCTGCGGCGTTATTCCCGCATCCTCAAGGGCGCGCACGGCGGCTTCGTACGCGATATCGCCAAGCGATTCGCTCGTGAGCACATGCCTTTCCCGAACGCCCGTGCGGGTGCGGATCCATTCGTCGGACGTATCGACAAGCCGCGACAGCTCGTCGTTGGTCACGCATCGCGCGGGGTACGCGCTGCCCGTGCCGATCAGCGAAAAACTCACTCCGTTACCTCCGTTTGAAACGTATCCTTAAAAAAAGCGTTCAGTTTGACGATGCCTCTGGTCAGGGCGGCCTTTTCTTCTTCATCCATATCGTTTGTGATGTTCCTGACCATGGTTTCGTGAAAACGGCCGTGCAGCGCGTCAACACGCCTTCCGTTGCGGGTGAGCTTGACGTACACCATGCGGCTGTCCGCCGCGCCGCGCGTTTTTTCCACATAGCCCTTCGCCTGCAGCTTGTTGATTGCCACGGTGACGGAGGGGAGGGAAATCGAAAGATCCTCTGCGATGTCGCTGATCGTAATCCCCGTTTCCCCGCCTTTGCCGACCGATTCGATCAGGTGCATTTCGCTGATGGACAGGTTGAGCGAAAGGTGGTCTTTGAGCATTTGCTCCTCCACCTTGAGTATGGAGCGGAAGGTATCGACCAACAGATCGTTGAGCTGGGCTGCAAACGGTTCCATGATGCTCCCCTCGACTTAGTAATTAGATTGACTAACTAAATATAAATGTGAACCCGCGGTTTGTCAAGCAGGCAAAATTTGTCCCCTCTCCACCGCATGGGCAGAATCAAGGCCGCCGCCGTCATCGGGGCGAAGGCGATAATAGGCTGCACGCGGGTTTGCCGCGTTTAATACCGCAATCATCTCGTTTTATTTCCGCCCCATTCTGTTGATACTATGGAAACGGATGTTAAGAGCGGAAACAGCGCCTTCGCC
>CAZJYV010000094.1:0-7087 GCA_964550295.1 uncultured Clostridium sp.
TTTTTCGTTGTTGAATCCGCAAATCATAAGAACCTCCGGCAATGTTTTAATCGTCAAATAAAAGAAGGAAGGAACCGGGTCGCGCCCGATTCCTTGGATTCGCCTGTATCATCTTATTACTTTTGGGCGCGGAACGCAAGAACCTATGCAAAAAAATCGCTATTCATGTTATAATCGCAGGGAACCGCGGCGTTGGTTCAAACGTATTATGGACAGGAGGGATGAGATTGCCCGCGTGGGAATTCGATTCCGTCTACAACGGCTATTCGCGCATGGTGTATTGGACGGCATACGGTGCGCTCAAAAGCGAAAGCGACGCGATGGATGTTTCGCAGGAAGTATTCATCCGTGTGCTGCGGCACATAAAAAAGCTGGAGGATATGGGCGAGGCGCAGCTGAAAAGCTGGCTTTATCGGGTGACGATCAATTTGTGCGTGGATGGAAAGCGCCGCGTGAAGCATGAGGTTCTCGCGGACGAACTGCCGGAAACATCCGTCAACAACGAGGACGAGCTGCCCGAGATTGCCGCGATGAACGCGGAAACCGTGCGTCTGATCCGCAAAGCGGTTGACGCTTTGCCCGATATCTACCGGGAAACGGTGCTGCTGCATTATTTTTCCGGCATGCAATATGAAGAAATCGCCGCATTGCAGGGCGTGAGCGAAGGAACAATAAAATCGCGCATGTCGCGGGCGAAAGCAAAGCTCGGCGAAGCGTTAAAAGGAGGTGAACTGCATGGCTGACAGACTGGATGATCTTTTGAACTATGCCGCCGATCAGGCGGACGCGGGGGTGGATTATGCCGCCATGCACGCTTCCATCCTGAAAAAGGCGCAGGTGAAAAAACTTGCCTTGCGCAGGAATGTCATCCGTTACGGCTCTGTTGCGGCAGCGGCCGTGCTGCTTGTTACCGTCGGGCTGGCGGCGTTGGGGCAGAACCTCGGCATGAAGCAGATGAGCGAGCGCAGCGGCGACATGGCGTTTTACGCGGCGGAACAGCCGCAGGCGAACGATGCGATCCCGGAGGAAGCCGCCGGCGGAGAAACGATCGTCGGCGTTGCGCCAAACCCCGAAATCGATGCTGCGCAAGGCGATTTTGGCAGCGCCGCGAATGACGATAACACCACCCCGCCGCCGGGCTGCGGCATTGCCGGATGCGACACGCTCTATTGGGCGGAGCAGGAGCTTGAACTGCCTGCGGTTGCCTTCGGGGATAGCACGAGCGTCGAATCCGACGAGGCGCATTACCGCTTTACCGTAACCGGCGCGACTATGGAGGATTATGACGCGTATGCCGCGCTCGTGACCGGCATGTATCCGGGCAGCGCGTTTACGACGGACGATACCGGCTGCGTAAGCGCATACAAATCCTCTGCCGAGCTGATGGATGGACAGTACCGCATCACCCTGTCGCTTGCGGGCGACGAACTGACCGTCGGCGTTCAAACCAACTGACGGGCAAAGCGTTACAACCCGTCTCCGACCGTTTGGCCGGGGACGGGTTTTCTTTATCCTTATCCTCTGTCAAAACCCAAATCCTTGGCGAAATGCTGGTAGTCTTTCGAGGTGGTCCAGTTTCCGCCCCAATCCCAGCCACGGGCGGTGAAAAGCTTGTAGGCGAGGTCGTCGTGGTCGATCTTGCCGGGAAAATCGCGGCTGCGATCCACATAATCCAGCGCGTTTAAAGGGTATACGCTGCCGTCCGCCTTGATGTAGGGGTTGAGCAGCGGATTGATGTCGATCGCCGCGCCGAAGCTGTGAAACGAAAGCTTGCTCGTTCCCGCGACGGGGCGGTAGTTGAAGGCCGAAGTGTTGTTGGCTTCCATAGAAAGTTCGTCGTCTGCCGTCTGCCCGTAATCATCCACCAGATTGATCGAGGTAAATGGATATTTCGCCTGATAAAGTTCGTAGAAAATCTCCGTGACCTCATCCGCAAGCTGCGCATTGACGATCAGCTCGCCTTCCTTTACGTTGCCGTTAAAATCGTAATAGAGCAGTTTCACATAGCGAAGGTCTGCATAGTTGATGGCGATGTCCGTGTCGTCCTCGGGGTAGCTGAATCCTGTTATCCGTTCTTTGATCTCGTCGTTCAACTCGATAAAGTAGAACCCGTCTGCAAGCTGCACGCGCCCGTCATCGGCAGGCGCGGGGGTCGGTACGGCGCTCGCCGTTGCGACCGGGCTTGCGGCGGGCGTATCGGGCGCGCCTGTCGCTCCTGCCGCGGTTTGCGCCGCGGGAGAGGGCGCGGCGGACTCTGTCCGCTTAGGGAACATGCCCGGCGGATCGTTTACCGGAAGACCAAAGGCAAGCATGAGCGCGGCGGCAAGAACAACCGCCGCTGCGAGCGCGCCGAGAACAAGTTTTAAACCCTTACTCATATGCGTGATTATACTGCGTTGCGCCCGCATCTACCACTGCTCCTGCTAAAAAACCTGAATAAGGGTGAATGTGCGTACCCCACGTACCCCACGTACCCCATGTACCCCATGTACCCCATGTACCCCTCGTACCCCACGTACCCCACGTACCCCACGTACCCCACGTCGCTTTTTGCAGCTTTTGTGCAATTCTTTTGTATTTGCTCTTCCGATGGTGAAATGTCTGCTCCTTAATCCCGCGCATCGTTGCCCTTCTTTCTTTCATCCGCCTTTCCCCAGTAAGCAACGCCGATACTAACCGTAATATGTTGTCCGGCTATATTTGCACTTTGCACGGCAATCCGCAGGCTTTCGGCGATGGATAACAGATCATCCGCGCTGTATTCGTAAACAAATGCTAAAAATTCCTCCCCGCCGTAGCGATAGAAGCACAACCGAAAGTTCTGTGCAAAACTTGTCGGCAGCTCGCCAAACTGTTTTAGGCATTCATCCCCGGCGGCGTGTCATGGGCGGCAAAGCGGCAAGAAGCGACGCGGGGTACGAGGGGTACGTGGGGTACGAGGGGTACGAGGGGTACGAGGGGTACGTGGGCGACGATGATACGGAAAAAGGACAGCCCCGTTGAGAACCGTCCTCTTTTTACTTTCTTAATGATCAGGAAACCCAAGCCTTCGCGGCGGTTCTCCCTGCGTTACGGGGTCATGCCAAGCGCAAGCCGCGCGTTGACCAGACCCGCGCCGGTCGCATCGCTTCCCCAAGAGATTGTTACATACGCTCCGCTGCCGTTATTGACGCTGCAGCTTCCGGCTGCCATCGTTATGGCGGAGGCCTCCAGTATGCTTTCCGCCTGACCGGCGGTTAAACCGGGATCTTTCTGCGCCATCAAGGCCACAATTCCTGCAACGTGCGGGCTTGCCATCGAAGTCCCGCCAAGGAAATAATAGCTGGTTTTTCCGCTGTTGTTCTGGTACGGGCCGACGATCCACGAACCCGGCGCAGCTACATCGAGATCCTGTCCGCTGTGTTCTCTGCTGGAGAAATCGGTGATGTAAAAACTCGAGGGTCATCAATATCGTATTACACGATCAGCCGAAAGTAAAGGAATTCGCCCAACTATGTGATCACACGGCAAATAGTTCCAGATATTAAGTTTAAGAAGGGGATGGCATGATGGTTCGAGCTGTCGATCAATATACATACTGCCCGTTCGCGTACATGCCAAGGTATGCCAGCAGCAGCGCGAGGCTGACGAGGGTCACGACAGCATCCTTTTTTTTCGTGTCCGCGATGAGGGCGACGGCAAAGGCGAGCGGGAATGCTGCCGTGAGGTAGCGGGGGGAGCTTAAAAGCCACGTCGCCCCGCAGGCAACGATGAAGTAAGCGAGAAAATACGCCGTGTAGGACGGGCGAAGTTTTTTCGCGGCGGCCGCGATGACGCCGAGGGAAGCGAAGGTGTAGAGGAGGTTCGGCAGCCATAGACCCAGCACCTTGTTGAGTTCCCCCGCGTTGAAGGCATAGACGAGATGCTCGATCTGCGTCGCCGTACTTTCAAAAAAATAGCCGAAGCCCTGCCCCCAATGCTCGCTCTGGTATTTCATAAAGGTGAGGGCGTTGCCCGTGACGGCGTAGTTGATATACAGGTAGCCCGCAAGGCCGAGCGGCAGGATGAGCATACTGAGAAAGCGAAGGATATGCGTTTTCGCGTTTGCTTTGAGCGTGCCGGCACGGCGGTCCGCCAGCAGATCCGCAAGCCACTCGAACGCGGCAAAAACAAGCAGCAATCCGCCCACGCTCCTGGTGAAGCCCGCAAGCGCGCCGAACAGGCAGCCGAACAGATAGCGTTTTTTACGCACGAAGTATACGCAGGCAAGCGTCAGCGCGAGGAACAGGCTTTCCGTCATGGGCGCGGCGAAAAAGAACGCGGCCGGCAGGATGAAGAGCATCTTCATTGCGCGCAGCGCGTCAGCGCGCCGCATGTCCAGGGCGGCAACCTCATAGGCAAGGATGGCCGCCACGATTGCCGACAGGTTCGATACGATCATCGCGGAGGCAAAGGAGCTTTTTGTGAGCGGGTTGAACAGCGCCATCGCGACGGGGTAGAACGGGAAAAATACGATATGGAAGCGCGGGTCGCCCGCGGTCACATACCAATGTTCGGATATACCCAAGTAGCTGGGTGAGTCGGAGCGCAGCCAAATCGTACGCAGCGTGTCGAGGATGCCGCCGGGGTAATTCTCCCGCGCAAGGCAATAGAACACGTACGCCGCAACGTATAGAAGCAGTCGCGTGAGCAGCATGAACATGACGATTTGCGCCCAGGGATGCCGCCGCTCGCGCCGAAGGCTGCGCGCGCCGAGGGAGGCATCGGGCGAAGGCGGCGCGGTCTTTGCGAACGCGTCCCAGGCGGAGGATACGAACGGGATCACGCAGAAAAGAAACAGCACAAGCAGCGCCGAGCCCGTGAAAAGACCCAGCAGGGAGGAGCCTCCGGTGATGGCTCTCCAAATGAACAGAGCCGCAAGAATTCCTGATGCGGCGGCTGTAATCGCCGTTTGTGTTTTGTTTGCCATACCAGCAATTATAGCATAGGAATGTATACAAGTATATATACGACGGGGCTATTGAAATGGCAAAAGCTTTAGGCTAAGATGATTTTGCCGTCGGATGACAGGCAATCTTTTCTCAAAAGGAGTATCAACCATGATCGAGTTGACCTCGCACGGCGTATACCTTGTGGACGGCAAGGTGCAGGAAAACGCCCCGGTGAGCGTAACCCCTGATGAAGGCCGCGAACAGACGATCGCATACGGCATCATGCGCGCCCATAACGTTTCCAAAGATCCGAAAAAACTTCAGCTGAAGTTTGACAGCCTGATGTCCCATGACATTACCTATGTCGGCATCATTCAGACCGCGCGCGCGTCCGGCCTGACTGAGTTTCCCATGCCTTATGCGATGACCAACTGCCACAACAGCCTTTGCGCCGTGGGCGGCACCATCAATGAGGATGATCATGTGTTCGGCCTGTCCGCCGCAAAGAAATACGGCGGCATTTATGTACCCGCGTTCCAGAGCATCATTCACAGCTATGCGCGCGAAATGATGACCAAATGCGGCTCGATGATCCTCGGCTCCGACAGTCACACCCGTTACGGTGCGCTCGGCACGATGGGTGTGGGCGAGGGCGGGCCGGAACTCGTCAAGCAGCTTCTGAGCAACACCTACGACGTACCCGCGCCCGAGGTCGTTCTCGTTTACCTGAAAGGACAGCCGAAAAAAGGCATCGGCCCGCACGACGTTGCGCTCGCGCTCGTGGCCGCCACGTTCGACAACGGCTTTGTCAAAAACAAGGTTCTTGAGTTCGCAGGCCCCGGCCTTGCCAACCTGCCCGTTGAATTCCGCAACGGCATCGATGTGATGACCACTGAAACCACCTGCCTCTCCTCCATCTGGGAAACGGACGATGCCGTCAAGCGCTATTACGAGGTTTACGGCCGTCCAGAGGATTACAGGCAGCTTAAACCCGGCAAGGTCGCCTATTATGATTCCATGATCACCATCGACCTTGATAAGATGGAATCGATGATCGCCCTGCCGTTCCATCCCTCCAAGGCGTTCACGATCCACGAATTCAATCAGCGCGCGGGCGAACTGCTTGCCGAGGTGGAGATCGAGGCGAAGAAGCAGTTCCCCAAGGCGAAGACGGATCTCGTTTCCAAGGTGCAGCCGGATGGCAGCGTGCTTGCCGATCAGGGCATCATCGTGGGCTGCGCAGGCGGCACGTATGACAACATCCTTGAGGCTGCGGCCATCCTCGATGGGTGCGACATCGGGGACGGTTACTTCAATATGAGCGTTTATCCGATGAGCGTGCCTGTTAACCTCGAAGTCAACCGCGTGGGGGCGAGCGACAAGCTGCTTAAAGCGGGCGTCATCATGAAGCCCGGCTTCTGCGGGCCGTGCTTCGGTGCGGGCGACGTGCCGGCTAACAACGGTTTTTCTCTGCGCCATGCCACGCGGAACTTCCCCAACCGCGAAGGTTCCAAGCCGGGCGAAGGACAGGTTGCGACCGTCGCGCTCATGGACGCGCGTTCCATCGCCGCCACCGCGCGCAACCACGGCGTGATCACCGCCGCAACCGACGTGGATTACGATATGCCCGAGATCGCATATTCGTTTGATGCCTCGGTATACGAGCGCCGCGTGTACAACGGTTACGGCCACCCCCATCCGGAAGAGGAACTCCGCTTCGGACCCAACATCGCGGACTGGCCCAAGATGTACGCCCTCAAGGATAACCTGCTCGTGGAGCTTGCCGCGGTCATCCATGATCCCGTTACCACCACAGATGAGCTGATCCCCTCCGGCGAAACCTCCAGCTATCGCTCGAACCCGCTGCGCCTCTCTGAGTTCGCCCTCTCCCGCCGCGTGCCGGAATACGTCGGCCGCAGCAAAGCCATCAAGGCTGTGGAGCAGGAGCGCATCGACGGCAAAAAGCCAAAGAAGCTCATGGACGCGCTTGCCAAGGTCGGCGATGCCCAAACGCTCATCGATACCACCAGCACCGGTTCCGCAATCTTCGCAAACAAGCCGGGCGACGGTTCCGCGCGCGAGCAGGCTGCCTCCTGCCAAAAGGTGCTGGGCGGCTTTGCCAACATCTGCTACGAGTACGCCACCAAGCGCTACCGCAGCAACTGCATCAACTGGGG
>CAZJYV010000095.1:0-6986 GCA_964550295.1 uncultured Clostridium sp.
CGAGGTTAAACGCCAGAAGAAACGTCAGCTTGCAGCAGTCGTACTTGAGAACGAGGGCGTATCCCTGCCGCCGGACTTTCTGTTCGACGTGCAGGTTAAGCGCATGCATGAATACAAGCGCCAACTCATGAACGCTTTGTCCATCATGGACATTTATGATGCTATCAAAGAAGGAAGCCTGACGGACTTCACGCCCACGGTGTTTTTATTCGGTGCAAAGGCTGCGCCGGGGTATCTGCGCGCCAAGTGCGTCATCAAGTACATCAACGAGGTGGCGAAGCTCATCAACGCTGACCCCGCCATGAAAGACCTCATGCGCGTGGTGTTCGTGCAGAACTACAACTGTTCCTATGCCGAACACATCATCCCCGCTGCGGATATTTCGGAGCAGATATCGCCTGCGGGTACAGAAGCATCCGGTACGGGCAACATGAAGCTGATGCTCAACGGCGCAGTGACGCTTGGCACTTATGACGGCGCCAACATCGAAATCGCAGAACAGGCAGGCTTGGACAATAACTATATCTTCGGTGCCCGCGTGGAGGATATCGCGCGCGCGCGGCCTGCATACAACCCGAAGGCTCTGTACGACGGGGATGCGCACATTCGCCGCATGATGGACACGCTCGTGACAGGCCGCCTTTCGGACAGCGGAACGGGCGCATTCAATGAGATCTATAACTCCATCCTCTTTGGGTCGGAGTGGCACGCGCCGGATCAGTACTTTACGCTGCTCGACCTCATGCCCTATATCGACGCAAAGCTTCGCGCCAACCGCGATTACAGGGACAGCATGGCTTTTGGGCGAAAGTGTTTGGTGAATGTCGCAAGCGCGGGTAAATTTTCTTCCGATCGGGCAATCAAGCAGTATGCCGAGGAGATTTGGCATTTGCCCAAGGTCCGGATCGGGGATCGGTAAGCGCCGAAACGGGGAGGGAATCGTATGTTTCAGCAGGATTGGATGTTGCGTCAGATCGAGGCTTTGGTTCAATTTGTCGCGCGGCTGATTTTCAAACGGGAGGATATCGGTTATGAAATTGTCGACCCACAGTCGCTGACCGAAACCGACTTGCTGCACAGGCGGCTCTTGGAGCTGATTGCAAACGACGCATACGGCAAAGCTGAAGATTTGCTGTTTGCCGAGTATCGTCCGGATGACAGGGAGTATCTGCTTCTTGCGCTTGATTTTTATCACAGGCTGAACGAAATAGAGGAGAACAGGCTCGAGGCGCACGATTTTTCCCGCGAGGAAGTGCAAAGAGGCCTGCGTGATATCCTTGACCGCTCCGGCATCGATATCGACCTTTAACTGTGTCATTCTGCAAACGATCAACGCCGATCGATGGATGAATGAAGTCCCTGCATCAGCAGGGATTTTTGCATGAATATCCGTCACACAATAATTTCTATACATTATTTTCAACACTGCTCTTGACGGGGCACGGCGCAGGGGCTATCCTGTATGCGCTGCCTTTCTCGCGCTGAACGGCGAAAAAGCACAAGCATCCGTAGACGGAATGGCTTGGAAGATTCGGAGGGTATCTATGAAAAAAATCGGCGTCATCGGCTTTGGAAATCTGGGCAGGGCGTTTGTGACGGGCTTGCTTAAAAGGCGCCTGTACAGCAAGGGCGAGATCATAGTGTGCGCGAAATCGGAGGAGACGCTTTCGTATGCAAGGCGGCAAGCCGGCGTTTTTGCGACGGATGATGTCAGGCAGGTCATATCGGAGTGCGAATTTTTATTCCTGTCCGTTAAAAAGAATGTGTTTCTGGAGCTGCTGCCGTCGATTGACCAAACAGAGCTTGCGGGTAAAACGATCGTCAGTTTTATGGCGGGCATGCGCATCGAGGAGATTCAACAGGTGCTCGGCGCGGGTATGGAAATCGTCAGGGCGATGCCGACGCTGGCCATAGCCGAAGCGAACGGCATCATCGCCTATACGCCCGCGCGCGATGAAGAGCTGCTCGCGCTGTACCGTGCATTCGGTTTCGCGTTTGAAACCGAGGAGGGGGACATTGAAAAGGTCACCGTTTATTCCGCATGCGGTCTCGGCTTTGCGGCTTATCTGATCGACGCTTATATCCAATCGGGGGTCGCGCTCGGCTTTGACCCGCTAACCAGCAGGAGGATAGCCGAGATGAACTTTTCATCCGCTATCAAGCGCTCGGATTATGAAACGACAATGCGTGAGGTTGCGACAAAAGGCGGCTTGACCGAGTATGGCTTTGCCCATATGACGACAAACGGCGTAAAAAACAGCATCGTGGCGGCTGTTGAATCGACGTATCGGCGGATCATGGGAGAGCCGGAGAATCCGGCGCAAGCTGCGAAATAACCGGCGCCGAGCCGTTACGCCTTAGCAACGGTCAGCGAATCTGGCCGGAACCTTTGATGATGTATCGATAGGTGCACAGTTCCGCAAGGCCCATAGGCCCGCGCGCATGAAGCTTCTGCGTGGATATGCCCATCTCACACCCCAGGCCAAACTCGCCTCCGTCCGTAAACCGGGTGGAGGCATTGATGTATACGGCGGCACTGTCCACCTGCGCCGCGAATTGCCGCGCCGCCCGGTCATCTGCCGTGACGATGGCGTCGCTGTGGTGGGTGGAATGTTGAGCGATGTGCGCGATTGCGCTTTGAATATGGTCCACAACCTCAACGGCAAGGATGTAGTCGAGGAATTCCGTATCAAAATCATCTGCTCCGGCGGGCTTGCCGTCGATGTATGCGGCTGCCCGTTCGGAAAGGCGCAGATCAACTGCGCATTTTCCTGCTGCAATTCGATCCTCAACGAGCCGCTTTCGGAGGCGGGGAAGGAAATCCGATGCCACTTTTGCATGCACGAGGCACACCTCGCACGCGTTGCAAACGCTAGGCCTGCTGGTTTTCGCATTATCTACGATGTCCAGCGCTATGTCCGGATCGGCGGATCGATCCACATACACATGACAGATGCCCGTGCCCGTTTCGATGCACGGCACCATCGCGTTTTCGACGCAGGCGCGAATGAGCGCCGAGCCGCCGCGCGGGATGAGCAGGTCGATGAGGCCGGATGCCGTCATCAGCTCGTTTGCGCTCGCCCGCGAGGGATCTTCCACGAGATTGACAGCTTGTTCCGGTAATCCGGCGGCGGCAAGACCGCGTTTGAGGGCCTGAACGATGGCATAGGCGCTTGCATAAGCTTCCTTGCCGCTCCGCAGCACACAGCTTGATCCAGCCTTGACGCACAGCGCTGCGGCATCCGAAGTGACGTTCGGACGGCTTTCGTAAATAACTGCGATCACGCCGAAAGGAACGGACTTTTTCTCAATGATCAGCCCGTTCGGCCTTTCCACCCGGTCGAGTACGCGGCCGACGGGATCGGGTAGCTCCGCCACCGCGCGGATGCCGTCTGCCATATCCCGCACACGCTGCGCCGTCAGTTTCAACCGGTCGAGCATCACCGCGCCCATCACTGCGCGCGCCGCTTCGACATCCGTTTCGTTTGCGGCGAGGATACGCTCCGTGTTTTCGAGCAGAGCATCCGCCATCGCAGCCAGCGCACGGTTTTTTTCGTCCGTTTCCGCAAGGCTAAGCGCGCTTTTGACCGAAACGGCATCTCGTATGATCTCGCTCGTCGCTCTCACGGCTGCCTCCGCCCGATAAAGCGGGTACCCACGGGTTTTTCTTCCACGATGTCGTAAAGCTTTTCCGGATTGTCCCCGTTGGCGATGATCATATCGCCGCCGGCCTCGCAGATCAACTTGGCAGCCCGCAGTTTGGTTGCCATGCCGCCAGAGCCGAGATTGCTTCCGCTTCCTCCACCCAGCGCCTCAATTGCGGGCGTGATTTCGTCAACCAGGGGGATCAGGCGCGCGGCAGGATCGCTGCGCGGATCCGCCGTATATAATCCATCGATATCCGAAAGCAAAATTAAAAGGTCCGCCTGAATGAGCCGCGCGACGATCGCCGAAAGCGTATCGTTTTCGCCGATGGTGTTTTCCACGCCGATTTCATCCGTTGCAACCGCGTCGTTTTCGTTTACGATCGGCAGAGCCTTGAGTTCCATCAGACGCGAGAGCGTGTTTTTGACGTTCTCCCGGCGACATTCGCTGTGGATGTCCTCTCCGGTGAGCAGCACCTGCGCAACCGTGTGATTATATTGGGTGAACAGCCTGTCATAGGTATACATCAGCTCGCACTGTCCGACAGCGGCGGCAGCCTGTTTCGTGGGCATATCGCCCGGTCTGCCCGGCAGCATCAACTTGCCGACGCCCATGCCGATCGCGCCCGAGGAAACCAGCACCAGCTCGTGTCCCGCGTTCTTCAGGTCGCTGAGCACTTTTACAAGCGCTTCGACATGCCGGATGTTCAGCCTCCCCGTTGCGTGGGCAAGGGTGGACGTACCGATTTTTATAACAATTCTCATTTTTCTTCTCCCCATTATCCGTTGTTGAAAGGATACCTGTTTGGCGGCGTACCGTCAAGCGCGCACGGCGGTTTCAGCGCGTTTTTTAGCAGACGATGCAAAACGGTCTTCGCTGTTGCATGCGAAGACCGTTATTGGGCTATCGGTTTCCAATCATCAAATGACTTACATCGCTTCCACGATGGTGGCGACACCCATTCCGCCGCCTACGCACAATGTGGCAAGACCGTATCTGCTGCCGGTATGCTTGAGTTCATAGAGCAGCGTAACCAAGATGCGGCAGCCGGAAGCGCCGATCGGGTGGCCGAGGGCGATTGCGCCGCCGTTGATGTTGACCTTCTCCTCGGGCAGACCCAGTTCGCGCGCAACGTACAGGCATTGAGAAGCAAACGCTTCGTTCGCCTCAATCAGGTCAAGATCCTGAACGTCCATCCTTGCCTTGGCCAGGGCTTTCTGCGTTGCGAACACGGGTCCTATGCCCATCAGGGAAGGATCCACACCCGCGGAAGCGGAAGAAACGATCTTCGCGAGCGGCTTTACGCCAAGCTCTTTTGCCTTTCTGGCACTCATCACGACGATGGCGGCAGCGCCATCATTGATGCCGGAGGCATTCGCCGCGGTAACGGTACCGTTGCTTTGGAAAGCGGGCTTGAGCTTGCCGATGCTTTCTGCGGTCACGCCCTGGCGGGGGAACTCATCGACTTTGAATTCGACGGTATCCTTTTTCACTTTTATGGGAACGGGAACGATCTCCTCGTCGAACCTGCCTTCTTTCTGGGCGGCTTCACATTTCTGCTGGCTTGCGGCGGCGAATGCATCCTGTGCTTCGCGGCTGATGCCGAACTGCGCGGCGACATTTTCGGCGGTGATGCCCATGTGGTAATCGTTGAACGCATCCCAAAGACCGTCATGCACCATGCTGTCGATAACGGCACCGTCGTTCATCCTGTAGCCGAAACGCGCGGACGGAAGCAGATATGGCGCTGCGCTCATATTTTCCATGCCGCCGGCGATAATAACATCCGCCTCGCCGGCCTCAATCATGGCGGCCGCTAGGTTGATGCACTTGAGACCGGAACCGCAGACGTTGTTGAGCGTCAGCGCGGGGACTTCAACCGGAATGCCGGCCTTGATAGCGGCTTGGCGGGCGGGGCTTTGACCGAGACCTGCCTGCAGGACGTTGCCCATGAGCACTTCATCCACATCCTCGGGTTTGATGCCGGCACGGCGGATCGCTTCCCTGATTACGATCGCACCGAGCTCAACGGCGGGGATGTCGGTCAATGAACCGCCGAACTTTCCCAAAGCCGTACGGCACGCGCCTGCCAAAACGATTTCCTTAGCCATTTTTTCTCTCCTTTTCAATTGAATATCCGGCTCATCAAAGCTGAACGTTTATCGGCTCTTCAGTCCGGTGATACGCGTATCTTACATCTGTGAAACCGACCTGTCTTCTCATGAACGCGTGGCTGCAGATCCAAACGCGGCGGACAGCGGCACGGTAATCACATTCTAACGCACGGATTGCTCCGTTGTGATTGGGAAACGCAATTAAATAAAACACATAAATGAGATCCGCAGCAGATGACTGATCCGTATTGATTTTACGTCAACCCATATGCGTTGTCAAATGCTGTGCATGTTATAAATGATCGTTTTGATATCTCTTCTATTATCATGATTCCATATTCAACAGCGCGCGGGCAATGTCGAATTTCAGCTCGCTGTACGCGTCCTGCGCCGGTATTTCAAGCATCACGAGAACAAGCCGCGCATCCTCGTCGGAAACACCCACGCGGTAGCCCGCAAACCATGCGATTTCTCGGCTTTTGTCGTTGCCGATTTCCGCCGTGCCCGTTTTTGCTGCTACGGTGCAGCCTTTTACCTTCAGGTTACGACCTGTTCCGTTGATCTCCGGATCCACAACGTCCTTAAGCATCGGGGTGAGGGTGCCGATGGCGCTGTCGCTGATGATGCCTGTTTTCCAGGCACTGAGCACATGGCCGACAATCTCCATGGAAAGAATGCCCTGATCTCGATACAGCCCCTGGACGATGTACGGCGTCATAATGTCGCCGCCGTTGGCGAGCGCGGAAAACATCGCGGCTAGCTGGAGTGGGGTTACAAGGATTTCGCCCTGACCGTATCCGCTGTCCGCGAGCAGCTTGTAGGTTTGCTCCGTGCCTTCATTATAAAGCTGAGGCGTCGCCACGCCGATATCGAACGGAATCGCCTGGGTAAATCCCACGCCCTGCATAAAGCTCATGAATGCGTCCCAGCCGGCCATGAGCGCGCAGTTCGCGAAATAGATGTTGTCCGAATGGATAAACGCTTTGCGCATGTTCAGCGGCCCGCCGATCGGGTACTTCACATGCGTGCGCTTGATGGGCGTCCAGATCCATGCGCCATATTCCGTAGGCGTCCAGTAATCGTCCTCGATCTGGCTGTCATCAAAGGCGTATTCCGGATCCAGCACACCGAGGTCGAGCGCCGCTGCGCCGGTGAAGGCCTTCATCGTGGAGCCCGGCGGGTAAAGGCCCTGCGTTGCGCGGTTGATGAGGGGCTTTGCCGGATCGT
>CAZJYV010000096.1:0-6972 GCA_964550295.1 uncultured Clostridium sp.
CGTTAATGTCGATTTTCGACCAAAACTGTTTTGTTAACCTTTTGTTCATCATTTTTCACAGCCTCGCGGTGGAACGCCGTTGTGCAAAGCAGTATAATCACGCTTATGAAGAAGGGTTTGAGAATTTTTTTAATTGTACTCGCAGCGGCGGTCGTCATCGGCATCGCGGCTGTGCTCGTGTTTTATCTGCGCGTGAACAATCCGGCCAACGTATTCCCCGATGAGACGCCCGCGGAAACGCAGGCATCCCCCACAACCGCGCAAACAGCGACACCTGAGCCAAGCGCCGGCGGCTTAACCCCCGTCGTATCCGCCACGCCCATCCCTACGCCCACGCCCATCCCGGAGAGCGTGCTTGCGGATATGTCCGATGCTGCGTTTATGAAAGGCCGCGTCAACGTGCTGGTGCTGGGCATCGACAAAAGCGTGGAGCGCGAAGCCTCCGGCTCGTTCCGAACGGACACGATGATCCTCGTTTCCGTCAACTTCAAAACGATGGATGTGGACATGATCTCCATCCCGCGGGACAGCTATGTGAAGCTTTACGGCAAAAACGGGCTGCTCATCGACCCGATCGATCCGTTCAATAAGGTCAACGCCGCCTTTTCGCTCGGCGGCAGCCTCAATCACGGCGGGTACGAAAGCGCAAAAAACACCGTGAGCGCGCTGTTCGGCGGCATCCCCGTCAACTACTATGTTTCCTTCGACATGAACGCCGTCAAGCGCATCGTGGACGCGATGGGCGGCGTGGATTACGATGTGGATATCGAAGTGACGATGGACGGGCGCACCCTGTCCCCCGGCATGCAGCACCTCGACGGGCAGATGGTGCTCGATTACTGCCGCCAGCGCAAGGGCAGCTCCGACGTGGCGCGCTCCGACCGGCAGCAGCGCATCCTCATGGCGATTTTTCAGCAGATGAAGTCCACCGGACAAATCGCCAACCTGCCCAATATCTATCAGGCGGTGCAGGATTCGATCGTAACGGACCTTTCCTTTGAGCAGATCTGCTCGCTTTCGCTCATCGCGCTTCGCATGGACGCAGCCCAGCTCGAGCGGCACTCGGTCGCGGGCGCATACCAATCCGTTTATGCGCGCGACTGCTGGCTCGTCGACGGGGAAAAACTCGGCAGGCTCATCGAGGATGTGTTCGGCGCGACGGTGACGCTTGACCCCGACATCGACGGCGCGGCTGTCATTGCGAACGTGGCATTGAATCACGAGGCTGTTTCCGTCAAACTGTATAACGCCGCGCTCGTTTACAACGACGCGAAAACCTTCATGAGCGCCTATCGGAGCGCGCTGCGCTCCTCCACATACGACGGTCTTTCAAAAAACAAATCCCTGCTTGCCACCTATATCCGCCGCGAGTGCGCAGCCTACCTCGACACGTACACGGCCCTGCTCAACAGCCTGCTCGAACAGGCTTATGCGGAGGTCGGGGTCGCGCGCGCGCCGCTCGCTTTCCTGCCGGAGAACGGCGTTGTGATGAACGACGACGGAACCGCCGGCGAAGGCGTTGACCCGGGCGTGGTCGTGGGCCTTTCGGGCATTGACGAAGAGGACGAAGGTTGAGTGAACGCGCAAGTCGTGGTATACTATAGGTTGACTATGACGACGCTTTCGTTCATCAAACAGATTGACGACCTGCTCGCCGACAGAGGCCTCGGTTTTCTGTCGGCGGTCATCGATGTTGCGCTGACATTCCTGTTCGCGTGGCTGCTCGTGCGTTTGATCCGCGCGGTCGTGCGGCGCGCGCTCAAGGCAGGCAAGCCCACCGCGGACGACACGCGCGCCAAGCGCCTCGAAACGGCGGCGACGCTGACGGTCAGCGCCGCGAGATACGCGATCTATTTTCTTGCTGCGGCCGCGGCAATCGGCCAGCTCGGCCTGACGGCCTCCATGACCTCGCTGCTTACGGCGGCGGGCATCGGGGGCGTGATCGTGGGCATCGGCGCGCAAAGCCTTGTGAAGGATGTTGTTTCCGGCTTTTTCATGCTGTTTGAAGATCAGTTTTCCGTGGGGGATATGGTCACCGCCGCGGGCATGACCGGCACGGTCACGGCAATCGCGCTGCGCACGACCACCATCCGGAGCTATACCGGAGAGCTGACGGTCATCCCCAACGGCAGCATCACGACGCTCACCAACTATTCGCGCACAAACACCCTCGCGCTCGTAGATATGCCCGTATCCTACGGGGAGGACGCCCAAAAGGCGCTGTCGCTGATGCTGGAAGAGGCGAAAGCCTACCATGACGAAATCGGCGAAACGGCGATGGCAGAACCCGAGATCGTGGGCGCGACAAAGGCCGAAAACGGGGTGCTGCTGCTGCGCGTCTCCATGCTCGTCAAACCGCTCGAACACTGGCGCGTCCAGCGCGCGCTGACCCTGCGGATCGGGGAACGCTTCGCGAAGGAAGGCATACGGCTTCCCTATTCGCACGTGACCGTCGTGAGCGGGGAGGCGCAGCGTCATGATTGAAACCTTTTGCCTGAACGACCGGATCGTGATGAAAAAACCGCATGCCTGCGGTGCCAACGAGTGGATCGTGACGCGCACCGGCGCGGATGTGAAGCTGCGCTGCCGGAGCTGCGGCAGGGTTGTCATGCTCGACAGGCTCGATTTCCTCAAGAGGGCGAAAAAAAACCTCGGCCCCGCCGAAAATGCGAATATACCCGAAGGGAACGGTTGATCTATGCGGCAAAAAACGTTATCCCGGCAAAAAAAGCGCCAGCTCGTCCGTGCTGCCGAAACGCTCCACGAGAAGGACCCCGTCTATAAGCGCGACGCGGACCTGCGGTTTTATCTGTACCTCGCGGCGGTGGTCATCGCCGCCCTTGCCATCCGGCTTTTTATCTTTGAGCCTGTGCGCGTGGACGGCAGCTCGATGTATGACACGCTGCTCGACGGCGAGCGCATGTTCGTCGAAAAGGTCAGCCTGTGGTTTGAAAACCCCGAGCGCGGCGAAATCATCACCTGCTTTTATCCGGGCTACACCGTTTCCTGCGTGAAGCGCGTGATTGCCCTGCCGGGGGAAACGATTTATATCCGCAACGGACAGGTTTATATCGACGGGGAACCCATCGACGAATCCGCCTATATCACAGGCCTGATGTACGGGGACATGGATCCCGTCACCGTGCCGGAGGACTGCGTGTTCGTGATGGGCGACAACCGCAACGACTCGAAGGACAGCCGGGACGCGTCCGTGGGCTGCATTCCGTATGACAGGATCGTCGGCAGGAGCCGCTCGATCATCTGGCCCCTTTCCGAAAGGCGGAAATTATAAATGGAACTCATCCCCCGCGCGCGGCGAAACGCACATGAATACGGCCGCCTGAGAGCGTACGGGTGGCTTTGGTCCGTTTTGATCGCGGCGCTCGCCGTGGTTTTCATCTTTACGGCGCTGTTCACCGCCGTCCGCGTGACGGACGCGGGCATGGCGCCTTTGATTGCGCAAAACGACATCCTTCTGTTCGCGCGGCTTTCGCATTACGCCGCCGCGCCCGCGCGCGGGGACATCCTCGCCTTTGCCGCGCAAAAAGGCGGCCCGATCTGCATCGGCCGCGCGGTCGGTCTGCCGGGGGAAACCGTAACAATCTTTGAAGCAAACGTGTATATCAACGGCATGCTGCTCAATGAAAACGCATACGCCGTGGGCGTATGCGCGGATATGCCCTCCGTCGTTGTGCCGGCGGGCTGTTATTTTATGCTGCCTGACGCGCGCGCTTGGGCGGATGTTGAAAACGCATCCTCCCTCATCGTGGACGGGTGGCGTATCCTGGGCACGGCAAGCGTGCGCGTTTCGCCCCTGCGCAAAATCGCCTTATTCGAATAACCCTTTGCCGAAATGATCCAGCGCGTAGTAGAGCGGGATGCCGATGCCGTAGCAGGAAAGCGCCTGCCCCGCGAAAACGCCGGCCATGCACATCCACAAAGGCAGTTCCACCAGATAAGCATAACGCAGCAAAAGTCCCACAACCACCGCGTTGATGACCACCGCGGGCAGCGGCGCGAGCCATTTTGAAAGGCCGCGCTTTTTCATCAGATGCGTCAGGTATGCGGCGGCAAGCGTTGCGAGGCTGCCGAAAATCACATCCAGCCAGATGCCGCCCGTGACGAGATTGGCGATGAGACAGCCGACAAACAGGCCGGGTACCGCCTCGGGACAAAAAAACGGCAGTATGCACAGCGCTTCTGAAAAGCGCAGCTGCACGCCGCCGCTCAACGGGATGGTGAGCAGCGTAAGCAACACATAAAGCGCCCCGATGAGAGCGCTTCTGGCGATTTGCCTCGCGCTCATCATTTACGCTTTCTTGGAATTGAGATATTCGTTGAGCCTGCCGCACAGCTCGTCCGCGTCAATCCCGTGCACGGCACACGCCTGCTCGAGATTTTCGCCGCTGGCCATCACGCAGCCCAGGCAATGCATGCCACTTGCGAGTAAAATGTCCGCAAGGTTTCCGTCGGTGCGCAAAATCTGCTCGATCGTCATATTCTTGTCTACCATATCGCTTCTCCTTCAGTGTATTGACTCATCAAGTATAGCATATCCCGCACACGCGTTCAACCATTCACCAGAAGCGCGGCCGAAAGCGGCGGCAGCACGATATGCACCGCGCCGTCCCGCGTCACCGCCGCGGCGCCCGACAGCACATCGCGCAGATTGTTTGCGATCCGCAGGCTTCCCGCATCGGGCCCGGTGTCAAAATCGGCCGCGCGCACGCTGACCTGTTTGGCCTGTTCGGAGCGGTTGATGAGAACGAGCGCGCAGGATTCATCCCGCGTGCGCAGCATGGCAAACACATCCTCATCCGGGGCAAAAAAGCCGCAAAGCCCCTCCCGCATGGAAGGGTTTTCCAAGCGCGCCTTCGCGAGCAGGCGGTAGCGGGAGAGGATATGCCCATCCTCGTTTCCCCAAGGATAAGGCGCGCGGTTGAAGGGGTCCGCCATGCCGGAAAGCCCCGCCTCCTCCCCGTAATAGACGCAGGGCACGCCCGGATAGGCGAACTGCACCGTTGCCGCGAGGATTTGCCTTGCCCGTCCGCGGGCGGCGGCATCCGGCCTCATGGTATAGCGCGCCTGCTCCTCGCGGGTGAGCGCATCCCTGTGCGGCGCGCCGGAGAGCACGGTATAAATGCGCACGGTATCGTGGCTTGAAAGCAGGTTCAGGCAGGCTTCGTAAAAGGGTTTCGGATAATTTTCACGGAGGGAGTTCAGCCGCAGGCAAAGCCCGCACGCGTCGGTGCGCATCAGGATAAAATCGCACAGCGCCGCGCGGAACGGGTAGTTCATCGCGCCGTCCAGCTCCCGCCCATCCACGAAGGCGCGGCGGCAGCCGTTATCCTGCTTGTTGGACGCATCCTCCCACACCTCGCCCAGAAGCATCCCTTGGGGATCGTTCCGCTTGACGCGCTCCCGAAGGAAGGCGATAAAATCATCCGGCAGCTCATCGGCAACGTCCAGCCGCCACGAAGTCAGACCCATCGCGGCGTACCGGTCGAGCACGCCGCCGATAAAATCGCGGTAACCCGGCTCGTTCTCCCGCACCTCGGGCAAGCTCTTGAACCCCCACCAGCAGCGGTAGCTCTCCGGCCAGGCGTAAAACTCATACCACGGGGAATAGGGAGAGGCCTTCGTGCGGTATGCGCCATCGCCTGAATAAACGCCGCGGCGGTCGAAATACACGCTGTCATCCCCCGTGTGGGAAAAAACGCCGTCCAGCATCAGCTCGATGCCCATCGCCCCCGCGGCTTCGGCGAGGGAGGCAAGCGCGTCGTCCCCGCCGAGCATGGGATCGACCCGCCCGTAATCCGCCGTGTTGTAACGGTGGTTGGAGGCGGCCTCAAACACGGGATTCAGATAAATGCAGGTCACGCCGAGTTCTTTTAAATAAGGCAGCTTACCCTCGATGCCGGCGAGATCGCCCCCGTAATAATCGCAGGGATCGTAATCCTTCGCACCGGGAAGCGCCTCGTACAGAACCGGCTCATCCCAGCTTTCGTGCCGGTAAAGCGGCCGCCCCAGGGCAAGATGGTAGCCGTAGCGGGAACCGTCATCCCGCGCGGATCGGGCAAACCGATCGGGAAAAATCTGGTAGGCTAGCCCCCCGCGGAAGCGCTCGGGCGTGTTGAACGCGCGCTCAAAGACCGTTATTTGCCAGGACGGCGGCGCATAGTCGTACAGCGCGCCGATTCCCCCAAGCCCGGGGTTTTTCGCCCCGTACCATTTTGTGCCATTCGGCGCGTGGAGCAAAAAGCTATACCAGACCAGCCCTGTTTTTGCCGGGGTAAACGCAAAGCGCAGGCTGTCGCCCGTCCTTTGCCCGTCGATGATCCGCTCCGCATCGTCTATCCAAAGCCTGAGCCGCGCGGTTGCGTTCAGCGCTTGGGCAACGCGGAGGGACAGCACGATTTCCTCGCCGACGCATACCGCGCCAAACGGCCTGCGGTATTCGATCAGGTGTGAATCGTGAAGGATTTCCTCAAACATAGCTGCTCCAATCCATACTTACGCATTTATTTAAGCACATCGCGCCGCCGCGCGCAAGAACCGCGCGTCTGCCGCCGAAACACGCCTGATTAGAGTATCAACCATGCGTATGCTGATGATTGACAGTCCTGTTTTAATGGTATATTATATATCAATGTTTTGCAGGTAAGCCCATCCTCGCTCATCACGGCTGGGCTTCCAATATGCTTTGCAGGAGGTAAAAAGGAAAGTGGGCAACGAACTTAAAAAGAAATATGGCCTGCCGACAGCCATCGCAATGGTCGTGGGCATCGTCATCGGCTCCGGCGTGTTCTTCAAGGCGGAGGCGATCCTCAACAAAACCGGCGGCGACATGGGTCTGGGCGTGCTCGCGTGGATCATCGGCGGTCTGATCATGATCGCGTGCTCCTGCGCGTTTGCCATCATGGCCACCAAGTACGAGTACGTCAACGGCATCGTGGACTACGCGGATGTTAC
>CAZJYV010000097.1:0-6930 GCA_964550295.1 uncultured Clostridium sp.
TGAGCGTGCTCACGAGGAACGCGATGACAAGCCCCACGATCAGCCCGACCACGCCGAAGAAAATCTCAGCCATAGACATATCAGCGAGCTTTGCTTCCACCGCCGTGACGAAGCGCGCGAAATATCCAATCACACGCGGAGCCAATAAATAAGTAATGATTGCGAATATAAGCGCCCCTGCAATATAGATGAGCACCATCGCCCATTCCAGCAGCATGATGTGCATATCGGTCAATCCGAAGAAAACCAGCAGCTCATTCACACCTTCAACGATCGCGACGCCAAGTCCCGCGCCGATGAGCGTCAATACCGCCCTTGCGATCTTCTGTGCCAAATTGGCTTCACCTCTTTATGCGTTTATTAAATACCGATCGTTAGAAATAAATCTTCAGGTTCCCGGCCGCTTGCCGCGGCAAGCTCCGTAACGAGTACCTGTCTGGCGGAGGCAAGCATCTTGCGCTCACCCGCCGAAAGGCCTTTATCCTCATCGCGCCGCATCAGACACTTCACGACATCCGCCACATCGTAGATGTTGCCCCCGCGGAGCCTTTCGTAATTTTCGCGGTATCGCCTGTTCCAATTATCGCATTCGGCCTGCGGCTCTTGTTTTAAAAAATTCAAGATCCTGTCGCACTCGTTTTGATCGATGATCGCGCGCAAACCGACTTTTTCAGCAGTATCGACAGGCACCATAGCGGTCATTTTGCCAAGAATGAAGCGGAGCACATAGTATGTAGAGGTGACTCCAAGCACCTCGCGTTCTTCAATGGCCTCGATTATGCCCACGCCGTGCATGGGATAGCAAACTCTGTCTCCCACACGGAACACGGTCATACCTACCTTTCAGTCCGATTTGCTCTCGTCCTTGTACCCCTAGTATCACCTATTGTATATTTTACCATTCATACAGGGCACCTGTCAAAAGAAAAGGAGCGCGAAGCTCCTTTTCCCTGCAATTGCCTAATTATTATGCGTTTTTCCGTCGGCATACTCCGTTTGCACATGTTTCAACGGCCGGACACCATCAGCTCATCGACGAGGATGCTCGGACTGCCAAACGCGCCGCCGCGCGGCAGGTCGAAGAAAAAGTCGCTGCCGAGCGAGAGTACGCCGTTAAGAAGCGTCGTGAGCGAGCCGCCGACCGTGATCTGATCGATCGGACGCACAAATCTGCCTTCCTCAACGAGCATGCCTTTGGCGATCAGTGAAAATTCGCCCGAAACGGGGTCCAGCCCCGCGTGCAGACCTTCAACATCCGCGATAAACAGGCCGTTGCCCAATTGCTTGAGCAGATCGGCAAAGCTGGTTTCGCCGGGCTTGATGTAGAAATTTGACGGCATCACGCTGACCGGCGCATCCGCGCTGCCCCTGCCGCCGTTGCTTGTGGAGGGAACCCCTGCCTTTTTCGCGGTCTTCAGGTTATGCAGGAAGGAGCGCAGCACGCCCTTTTCCACCACGGCAGTTGTGACGCTGGGCACGCCCTCGGCATCAAAACTGCGCTCCCTGTCGAGGTAAAGCGGATCATCCATAATCGTCACGCGCGCGTCGGCGATTTTCTGTCCGATCATGTCCTTGAAAATCGTCAGCCCTTTTTGCGCGTTGTCGCCCGAAAACATGGGGGAGAACGCGGCAAGCATGCTCGCCATCGCCCGGTTGCGGATCAGCACGCGGTATGCGCCCGCGCCGACCGGCTGCGCGCCGTGCATGGCGACGCTGTCCGACACGGCTTCCCTCGCGCAATCCGCCACGTCGAAAATGTCGTCTTCCATCCGGAAAGAGTACGCGTTGCGGACATCCTCATCCTGTTTGGTGACGGGCATAACGAACGCGACCGCGCTTTTTTCTTCTTCATACGCATCGAGTCCGAGCGTATTGCTGATATGCACCTCGCCTTTTCCTGTTGCCACTTCGCAATACATCGTGCGCAGTACGCGCGCATCCGCGGCTTTCGCCGCTTGTTCAAGCGAGTAGGCGAGGTTGATCTTTTCCTGCTCGCTCAGACCGTAAGCTTTGCGGTCCTTTTTAGGCAGGATCGGGTATTCGCTCCTGCCCTGCATGGGTTGATCATCCTCATTTTCAATAGCGCGGGCATTGTCCATCGCGCGCGCAACGAGCTTTTCCGGCTCCTCCAGCCTTTGCGTAAAGGCGTATCCTGTTTTGCCGTTGAGCTTCACGCGCAGGTTCAGGCCGCCTTTCGTATTCACCTCGTACTGGTCGATGTCGCCCTCGAGCACATTGACCGAAAAGGCTTCGTTCTTCTGGTAATACGCCTCCGCCGCTTCGCAGCCGCGCGACAGAGCCTCATCAAACAGGGCTTTTTTGAATTGATTAAAATCCATTACAGCATGCCCCCTTTCCCGCCTACGACGATATCGGTTACCCGGATCCTCGGTTGTCCTACGTTGGTGGGCACGCTGCCCGAGAGAGAACCGCACATACCCGGCGCCATCCACATATTCCTGCCGACGCGATCGATCTTTTTGATTACGTCCGTCCCCTTGCCGATGAGCGTCGCCCCACGCACTGGCGAAAAGATTTTGCCATCCTTCACCCAATAAGCTTCGTCCACGGCAAAGTTGAACTCGCCGGTCAGCGGGTTCACGCTGCCGCCGCCCATCGAAACCGCGTATAACCCCGTGCCCATCGTGCGGATCATCTCTTCCTCCTCGTCCGTACCCGGCGCAAAGAAGGTATTCGTCATGCGCGAAGTCGGCGCGTACTCATAGCTTTCGCGCCGCGAGCTGCCCGTGAGCGGATGGTTCATGAGCCTGCTGTTGCGATAATCCACAAGGTAGGTTTTCAGCACGCCGTTCTCGATGAGCACGTTCCGTTGGGAAGGGGTACCTTCATCGTCAAAGCGGATGCTGCCCCACTCGCCCGGCATCGTGCCATCGTCCACAGCGGTGACGATGGGGCTTGCAACCGACTCTCCGAGCTTGCCGCAAAATTCGCTGTTGCCCTTGGCAACGCTGGTCGCCTCAAGCGAATGCACGCACGCCTCGTGGAGGATGACGCCGCCAAAGCCGCCGTCGATCACGACGGGAACCGCGCCGGCTGCCGGGCACTGCGGCGCATGCAGCATGGTCACAGCCTGCCTTGCTGCCGTTGTTCCCAGCGCTTCCATATCGTAATGTCTGAACTGCTCAAAGCCTTCTCCGCGGCCCGGCGCCTGATAACCGGTCTGCGCCTCGCCGTCCTTCATGGCGACGGCCTGCACGACCACGCGGCCGCGCGGCCTTCTGTCCTGCGCCCATATGCCGAGGGAATTTGCGACGAACATGCGCTGATCCACATCGAGAAATTTCGCCACAACCTGTGTAATCTCCGGTGAATATGCCTTTGCTGCCTCCGAAGCGCGGCGGATGAGCGCAATGCGCGCGGCATTGTCCACCTCACTAAAGGGCATTTGCGGCGCATAACTTCCTGTGCGTGCAACGCCAAAGGAGGTTGCCCCATGCTGCTTCGTTCCGCCGAGCGCGGCTGCGGCCGCCTTCGCCGCATCCATGAGCGCCTTTTCATCGTAACCCGAAACATAGGCATACACGCAGCGCGAACCGCGCAGCACACGCACGCCCGCACCGTTGATGCGTCGGTACCCGGCATCCTCCACCTTGCTGTCAGTCATGGAGATGGTGCTTTTTTCGGTATCCTCCGCAAAAAGCTCGCTGTAATCGCCGCCCGTCGCGAGCGCCGCTTCCAGCACGTTTTCTACGACCCTTTTATCAATCAAGCCGCTTTTCCCCCTTTTTTTATTTCAAGCATGAATCAGTCTTCGTTCTTCCTTTTTCCGCTGTTGAGATGGTTCTGGCGGATCTTCGCCTCGTTTCCGAGTTCCCCAGGCTTGTAATAAACCTTGTCCTTCACCGAGGGCGGCATATATTCCTGCTGCACGACATGACCCGGATAATCGTGCGGATATTGATATCCCTTGCCGTGACCCAACTCCTTCGCGCCGGCAAAGGAGGTATCCCGAAGGTGGATGGGTACAGGTTCATCCGGAATGCGCTCGGCGTCCTCCATAGCGGAAGTGATCGCCATCACGATTGAATTCGACTTTGGGCTTTCGCATAAAAAGATGATTGCCTGCGTGATGGGCAGCTTTGCCTCGGGCAGGCCGATCATCTCGAGCGCCTGCGCTGCGCTGACCGCCTGCACCATAGCCTGCGGGTTGGCAAGGCCGATATCTTCTGAAGCATGCGCAATCAGCCTGCGGCAGATGATGCGCGGGTCCACGCCCGCGTAGATGAGGCGCGCGAACCAGGCGATCGCCGCGTCGCTGTCGCCGCCGCGCAGGCTCTTGCAGAAAGCGGAAAGCATATCGTAAAACTGCTGGTCATCCACGTTGATGACCTTCTTTTGAACGGACTCGGAAGCGACCTGCGCGTCGATGCGGATGACACCGTCCACGGGCGGCGTTGTCAGCACGGCAAGCTCCAATGCGTTGAGCGCGCATCGCGCATCCCCGTTGGCAGTGTGCGCGATATGCTCGAATGCTTCGTCTTCGATTTCAACCTTGTAGTTGCCAAGCCCGCGCTCCTTATCCGAAAGCGCTGCATGCATGGCTTTTTTTACGTCATCCGCCGTCAGGGGGTAAAACTGAAACAGCCTGCACCGGCTCACCACGGCCGCCGTCATGGACACCATGGGGTTTTCGGTCGTGGAGCCGATAAAACGGATGACGCCCTTTTCGAGGGCGGGCAAAATCGAATCGCTTTGTGTTTTGCTCCAGCGGTGGCATTCGTCGAGCAGCAGGTAAGTGGATACCCCGTACATCGCCTGATGTTTTTCGGCCTGATCGATGACGGCGCGCACTTCCTTTACGCCTGCCGACACGGCGTTGAGCTTTTCAAAGCGCGCGCCGGTCTGGTGCGCGATCACGTATGCAAGCGTGGTTTTGCCGCAGCCGGGCGGGCCGAAGAAGATGGAGCTTGTGAGCGAATCCGTTTCGATAGCGCGGCGAAGCAGCCTGCCCCGGCCGACGATATGTTCCTGACCGATGAATTCGTCCAGCGTGCGCGGCCTCATGCGATCCGCAAGCGGGGCGCGCCGCGCCTTATTCGTTTCAAATAGATCCATTATTGTACGCACTCCATCGATTCGCCTAGATATACGGTTATTATAATACACGCTTGTTCTTTACACAATCTTCATAAGGTCTTATAATTCGTATGGATCTTCAATCGGTTAAAAAGGATTTATATGCCCAAATACATCGATCTCCTCGACGAAAAAAGAAAGCCCATTTATGCCATCTGGTATCTCGCCTGGCCGATTATGCTCGAGCAGGTGCTCATCATGCTCATCCATTATGTGGATACCGCGATGGTCGGCGGCCTCGGCCCAAACGCGACTGCGGCCGTCGCCCTGACCTCTCCTGCCAACATGCTTCTCAACGGCCTTTTCGCAGGCGTAGCCATCGGCTTTTCCGTGCCTGTGGGTCGGTACATCGGCTCGGGCAGACCCGATATCGCCAAGAACGTCATCCGCCAGAGCGTGATCGCCATCGGCATTTGCGGCGTGTCCATGACCATCCTCATGCAGATCATAGCGCCTTACCTTCCTGCATGGATGGGCGCAGAACCGGCGATCCACGCGGATGCGACCTCGTTCATCAGCATCCTGAGCTACTCCTATCTGTTCAGCATGAGCGTGCAGATCTGCGCGAACATTTTGCGCTGCACAGGGGATACGCGCACCCCTCTGATTTTTAATGTGACAACCAACCTCGTCAACATGGCGCTCAATTTCCTGCTGATCTATCCGACGCGCACGTTGGACGTGTTCGGCAGGCGCATCACCATGTGGGGAGCGAACCTCGGCGTGGAGGGTTCCGCCATCGCGTCGGTCATCGCGATCAGCTTTTCCGGCATCATGCTGCTGCGCGCGTTGTTTCTGAAAAATGCCGTATGCCGCATCTCCGTCAAGGACAGTTTCCGCTTTGAAAAAGCGATCTGGCTGGATATGCTCCAGCTTGGCGCGCCCGTCGCGCTGGAGCGCGTGGTCATCTCCGCAGGACAGGTCGTCATGACCGCCATCGCCACGGGACTCGGCACCAATTTCCTCGCGGCGCATTCGCTCGCGATCACGGCGGAATCTGTGACCTATATGCCCGCGTTCGGTTTTGCCGCCGCTGCGACGACGCTCGTCGCCCAGTCGATGGGCGCAAAAAAAGCGGAGCTTGCGCGCCGCTTTGCGTATTACTGCCTCGCCGGGTGCGTCATTTTCATGAGCAGCATGGGTTTTTTGCTTTACTTCGGAGGAAGTATGCTCATCTCGCTTTTTACGCCTTCCGCCGCGGTTGTCGCCATCGGCGCAGCCGCCCTCAGGGTGGAAGCGCTCGCCCAGCCCATGTTCGCTGTCGCCTCCGTATCCACGGGCATCTTGCGCGGCGCCCGGCAGACGAAGCTGCCCTTTATCGTCAGCCTGATCGGCATGTGGGTGGTGCGCATCCCCCTCGCCCTTTTCCTCACGCGATATTACCCGAACCTCGGCCTGACCGGCGCATGGATCGGTATGGCGAGCGATCTTACGGTGCGCGGTATACTCTGTCTTCTCCTGCTGCGCGGGGGGAAATGGGCAAATGTCGAGGAACCGGCGTGTCCCCCTCAATCCCAAGAATGCTGAGTATCGCCCAGGCATCCGCTTCAAGCGGGGAAACCCATACGAGCGCTGCGCTTTCAAGCAGGCGCAGCGTTTCTTCTTTTGCACGCTCCGCATATAGTCCATCCCCTTCCCTTTCGATGGAAAGCACAACCACCGTTGCGGCACGCGTGCGCCGTTCGTCCGCGTTCCTTCTTTGCAGATACTCATCCGCTTTGCACAGCGCGGTTGAAGGATCGCCGATGCCGCTGGGGGACGCCGCGTAAAGCGCGTTCACGAGCTTTTCCTCATCCCGCGTGAAATTCACGCAGTAACGCGTGTCAAAAGGCC
>CAZJYV010000098.1:0-5683 GCA_964550295.1 uncultured Clostridium sp.
TCTTTTGCTCCCTCTTTATGGGAAGCGCCCCGTTTTCGTTTTTCAGCAGCACGGCTGACTGCGCTGCGGCCTTTCGCGCCGCGGCGTGATGCGCCTCAAAACCGATGGCGCCGCCCTCGGTTTCATTCTCGCTGCTCGTGAAAACAAAGTCCAGCACGCGCAGGACCACGCGGTCGAGCGCATTTTCGGACAGCGTTCCGTTCCGGACGGCATCGACGATCTTGCGGTCGTTCATGCCGCTGTTTCCAGGCATTTCCAGATCCATGCCCGCGCGGATTCCTTCGACGCGGTCGTTCACTGCGCCCCAGTCGCTCATGACCAGCCCTTCAAAACCCCAGCTTTCACGCAGAACATCCGTGAGCATGTGTTTATGGTCCGAAAGGTAGGTGCCGTTGAGCCGGTTGTAGCTGCACATAACGGTCCGCGGCCGCTCGGTTTTCACGATATGTTCAAATGCGGAAAGATAAATTTCGTGCAGGGCGCGCTCATCGACCACGCTGTCGATGCTCATGCGCAGATGCTCCTGGTTGTTGGCGCAGAAGTGCTTCACGCTCACGCCCACGCCGTTTTTCTGCACGCCGCGAACATATGCCGCACCCAGGCGGCCCGAAAGGAGG
Source organism: uncultured Clostridium sp. (assembly GCA_964550295.1). GTDB lineage: Bacteria > Bacillota > Clostridia > Christensenellales > CAG-138 > Phil1. Next base: position 618 of record CAZJYV010000098.1, read on the forward strand.
GGGTCCTCCGAAAAATACTCAAAGTTTCGGCCGCACAGCTGGCTGCGCTTGATGTTCACGCCCGGGCCGAGAACCGTCGTCACCCGCATCGCGCGGGCTTCCTGCGCGATCACGCCGCCGATTTCCTCAAGCAGTTCCTCATCCCAGCTGTTGGCAATCGTCGCCTCAGGGGGAAAGCAGGTTGCGGTTTCCGCAGGGCGCATGATGTTCGTGCCGCCTGTCGCTTTTTCCTTGCGCAATCCATTGGGGCCGTCGCTCATCCAGACAGGGGGTATCTTCAGCCGCTCGATCGGCTCCGTCTGCCAAAAGGTGGACCCGGAACACAGGGACGCCTTTTCCTCAAGCGTCAGCTGATTTAAAATTTCCCGAAGCATGGGTTCTTTCATCGTGAAGTCCTCCGCGAAATAAGATGTGATCGTCGGAATAACACATTATACCATATCGGCGAATTGCAAAAATAAAAACCTCCCACGGAAAATCCGAAGGAGGCTTCTTCCTTTTTTGCTTATTTCGCGCACGCGGCGGACTGCGGTTCCGCGAGCGCCTTGATCTTGCGATATTCCGCAAGGTCGGTATAAAGCTCGCCCATGTAGGGGTTGCGCTTGGTCTTCACGACTTTGTAGATCATGTAAGCGAGTACGGCGGCGTTGGCTGCGAGCGCCAGCGCGCCCCAGAAGGTGTAGACAGCCGGATTGTAGGTGGAGCGCACCATCTGGATTCCCTGATCCTGAAAAAGCGGGAAGGTTTGCGCGAACATGCACCAGATGGCAAGCGTCTGCGCACGATGCTGCAGCCAGGCGCCTTTGCCCAGCGTGAAGGCGCACAGCGTAGGCGCGAGCAGCAGCGCAAGACCCGCGTAGAACGAATGCGTGGGGATGCAGTTATAGGTATAGGTGAAGTTCCACAGATCGTAGGCGATGACCCAGAACCAGAGCATATCCGGCCAGAGCATGTCGCGGCTGCCGTCGAGCTTTGTTTTTTTGCGCAGCATGATGCCGAACCAACCCGTGATGGTGATGATGTTGAGGATGCCCGCGATGCCGTTCATGATGTTCCACGGGCCGCCCAGAACGCCCGTCACTTCGCCCTCGAGCGCGCCGGAGTTGACCAGCCAGTAGAGCGAACCGACCTCAAAGTCGCGCACGCATGCCTCGATGATGTTGATCGCGAGGATTAGCGGCGGAAAGCACAGCGCGATCTTATTATCCGCAAGGCGCCATTCGGTACCGTCCTTCCTTTTGCCGTGCAGGTGACGGATGCACCAGAAGCCGATACAGCCTGCGGTGGAGGAGTAAACCTTGGCGAGGTGAAACCAGTCCGTATAGGTTTGTTCTCTGAGCACCGTGAACCACAGAACGGACAGCGTGACAGGCAGCACCACAAAACTTGCAAACCCCGCCCACTTCCAGCGCCGCGCGATCTCGTTGAACACGAACAGCGCCGCGAACACGGCAAGCCAAATGCCCCAGACGGTTATTGCGGATACGCCTTCCTGAAATGCAAACATGATACCCTCCCATGCGCCGCGTTCTCGGTGCGGCGCTACCGATATTCACATAGTCGTCGGCTGCGCGCCGGGCGTGGAGTCCTCCTCCGCGTCCGTTTCGTACACGGCGATTTCCTTGATGTTGAACTCCTGCCCGCGGACGATCGTGCATTCGATCGCGCCGCAGGAAGGGCAGCGCCGATCGTTTTGCAGATATTCGTAAACCGCGCCGCATTTGTTGCACGAAACCTCGGCGGTGATCATCTCGACTTCGAGCGCCGCGTTTTCCATCTCCGTGCCGTCCGTCGCCGCGGGCCAGCACTCCTTCAAATAGCGCGGCACGATGGTGGAGGCTTCGCCCACCTCCACCACGACGCTCGCGATGTCCGCAAGCGAAAAGCCGTTCTCCGCCGCGGCCTGCGCGACGCGCTTTTGTATTTCGTAAACGATTCCCAGCTCGTGCATACGTTTATTTCACTCCGAGCGCGCGTTTGACTTTTTTGATGGCGATCCTGCCCTTGCGCAGGAGAACCTGCTTCACGACGACAGGCTTCATCTGCGTGAACTCCACGCCCGCGCCGTCGTAGCGCCGGACGAGGTGAATTGCGTCGAACTTGCACTTGGTGGTGCATTGACCGCAGCCCACGCACATGTAGGCATCCACCTTCGTTACGCCGCAGCCCAGGCAGCGCGCTGTTTCCTTCTTAACCTGCTCCTCGGAAAGCGTGCCGCGCAGGTCGCGGAAGGTTCCGGTCGCCGCTTGCGCGCGCTCGCCCGTTTCGGGCTTCTGCCGGGGCGTGTGGTCGTAATCCCCGATGACGAGGTGTTCCTTATCCAATTCAAGATACTGCCTGCGGTCGCGCCCGATCACGAGGGACTGGCCCGGATGCACATAACGGTGGATGGATATTGCGCCCTGCTTGCCCGCGGCAATCGCGTCGATGGCGAACTTAGGGCCGGTGAAGCAGTCGCCGCCGACGAACACGTCCGGCTCGCCGGACTGGTAGGTGAAGCCGTCCGCCTGAATGGTTCCGTTGCGGTTGAACTGCGCGGCGCTTCCCTCGAGGAGGCCGCCCCACTCGATGCTCTGCCCGATGGTGACGAGTACATGGTCGGCGGCAACGGTGATGCAGTCGTCTTCATCATACTTGGGGTTGAAGCGGCCGTTCTCGTCGAACACGGATACGCAGCGCTTGAACTCCACCGCCACAACCCTGCCGTTTTCGGCGACGATGCGCTTGGGTCCCCAGGAGTTGCTGATCCGGATGCCCTCCTCCTCGGCCTCCGCGATTTCCTCGGCGGAAGCAGGCATGATCGCGCGGGATTCGAGGCTGTACATGGAGGTTTGCTCCGCGCCGGCGCGCACCGCCGTACGGGCAACATCGATGGCCACGTTGCCGCCGCCGATGATCACGGTTTTGCCTGAGAGCCTGTACGCCTCCCCCGCGTTGATCCTGCGGAGGAACTCGATGCCGGAAAGAACGTTTTCGGAATCTTCGCCCGCAACGTTGAGTTTCCGCCCGCCCTGCGCGCCGACGGCGACGTAGAACGCGTCATATCCTTCTTTGCGAAGCCGGTCGAGGGTCACGTCGCGGCCGACCTCCACGCCCGTTCGGAAGGTGACGCCCATGTGACAGAGGATATCGATCTCCGCGTCGATCACGTCCTTTTCGAGGCGGAACGAGGGGATGCCGAGCGTGAGCATGCCGCCGAGCCTGCGCTCCTTTTCAAACACGGTGACCGTGTATCCGTCCAGCGCGAGATAATACGCGCAGGAAAGACCGGCCGGGCCGGAACCGACGACGGCGACTTTTTTATCGGAATAGTCGTGCCGCTTTTTTGGTATGAAGCGCGTTTCCTCGCGCAGATCCTGCTCGGCGATGAACTTTTTAATTTCGTCTATGGCGATGGGCGCGTCGATGGAGCCGCGCGTGCACGCGTCCTCACAGCGCCGGTTGCAGACGCGTCCGCAGACCGCCGGGAAGGGATTCTCCTTCTTGATCAGCTCGAGGGCCTCGCGGTACTTGCCTTGCGCGGCAAGCTTGACGTAGCCCTGCACGCCGATGTGCGCGGGGCAGTTCGTCTTGCATGGCGCGGTGCCGGAGGCGACCACGTTTTCGCGGTTGAGGCGATAGTCCGGATTCCATTTATCCTGCGCCCACTCCTCATCCCGCGGGGTGAGGGTGGTTGTGATATCCTCCACCACAGGCTGGGAGGAACAGATTTTTTGCCCGAGCTTCAGGGCGTTGACGGGGCAGTTTTCCACGCACTGTCCGCAAGCCACGCATTTTTCGGCATCGACCTCGGATATATAGTTGGAGCGCACCATGTCCACGTTTTTGAACATTTCGGCCGTGCGCAGCGACAGGCAGCCGCAGCCGCAGCAATTGCAGATGGCGTGGGTCTTGCCCGGCCCGTCGGTGTTGGGTATTTCGTGCATGAGGCCGTTTTCCTCCGCGCGGCGGATGATATCGTACGCCTCCTCGCGGGTGATCTGCCGGCCGCGCCCCGTGCGGATATAATACTCCGCCGCGTGACCCATCTGGATGCACATATCCTCCTTGAGATGTCCGCAGCCTTCGCCCATCACCTCGCGGTCCGTGCGGCAGGAGCAGTTGGAAACGGTAAAGATCGTATTCTCATCCAGATAAGCTGAAATTTCCTCATAGCCGGCCTTGCGGCTTTCCCCGTCGATGGCGGACTCAATGGGGATCACGCGCATGAGTCCCACGCCCACCGGGAAAGAGCCTGCGCTCATCGGTCCGCGCACCCTGCCGTATGCCTCCATCGCGTACCCCACAATGGGATATTTGCGGATGTTGTCCATGTTGTTGACGATCATTTCCATCGTGCCGGGAATCCATGTTTCCGTCCAGAAAACGTCCTCCCCGTCGATGTTGTTCACAAAGCACGCGCCGTAGACCGCCAGCTTCATGAGCTGCTCGTGGCAGTATTCCTCCGGCTTGCCCAGGAGGGCGGCGACGTCCTTCGCCGTCTTTTTTTCATAGGAGCCGAGCGTAAGCCCCACCTCGCACATGGCGTCGTCCACGCCCGCCTCGAGGATGACATACTCCGGGGCGTCCCAATTGTAGGAGCCTTTTTCGCCGGGCTTGACGCCTTGCTTCTTGCGCCCGATCATGTTGGCGAGCGCCAGAATGTTCTCCCGATACAGGCACTCGTACCCCGCGGGGACGATCATCTTGGTGAGGTTTTCCATCTGTCTTCTCCTTTATCCGTTCGCTTGCCTTCGCTTACTTTCCCTGCCAGTCCTTCACCTGTGCGCGGAGCCAGTCCGCCCAAACGTCAATCCCCTCGCCGGTTCGTGCGCAGATGGGAATGAGCGTGATATTCGGGTTGAGCGCGCGCGCGCGCGCTGCGACGGCTTCCATATCGAAGTTAAAATAAGGCAGCACGTCGATTTTATTGATGAGCAGCACGTCGCAGATGGTGAACATCAGCGGGTACTTCAAAGGCTTGTCGTCCCCTTCCGGCACGCTGAGGATCATAACGTTTTTAGCCGCCCCGGTGTCGAACTCGGCGGGGCATACAAGATTGCCCACGTTTTCGAGGAAGATCAGGT
>CAZJYV010000098.1:5693-6796 GCA_964550295.1 uncultured Clostridium sp.
GTCGGAATCGATGTCCGCCTCCATCACGCCGATCTGCATTTCATCCCTGAGCGCCTCGATCGTGCGCTTGAGCGTGGTGGTTTTTCCCGCGCCCGGCGAGGACATCAGGTTGAGCAAAAACGTTTTCTGCTCCCTGAGCTCGGCGCGCAGCTCGTCCGCCTGCCTGTCGTTATGTTCAAACACGCGCTGTTTGATTTCGTATACCTTAAACATATCGTTCTCCTCCCGTTCATACGGTCTCTCTGGTTGAACCAGACCTGTTATAAAAGTATCACTTATGGCGGCTCCAGTCAATATGTATGCGCAAACACCAATAAAATTGTTTTTCGAAAGGGTTTCGGGCGCGCGCGTTTCATGGTATGATCTTCTTGTGGTTCTGGTTGAACCACAGCCATCATCCAAATGGATTAGGAGGGATCGGATATGTTTCAAAAATTGAGCGCGCCCACGCTCAAGGCGTTGTTCGTGCGTGAGCTCGAGGGGATGATCCTCGCCGGCGAGCTGACCATCGGTCAGAAGCTGCCGCCGGAACGGGAGCTTGCCGAGCGGATGCAGATCAGCCGTTCCGTCGTCAACGACGGCATTTTGGAAATGGCGCGCAAAGGTTTTTTAGAGATCGTTCCGCGCAAGGGAACCTACGTTGCGGATTTTCATAAGAACGGCACGCTTGAAATCCTCGTTTCGATCATGAGCTACAACGGCGGGCAGCTCTCGCGTGACGAGATCCGCTCCATACTGGAGCTGCGCGTCGTGCTGATGCAGTTCGCGCTCGAGCGGGCAATCCCTATGATGACCGACGGGCAGCGCGCCCGACTCCGCGCGGCATGCGAAGCGTTCCAAACCTCGAAAACGCTTGAGGAAAGCGCGGCGCGCATCTTTGAGTTTGACCATTTGCTCTGTGCCTTTTCGGGCAACACGCTGCTGCCGCTGCTGTTTTGCTCGTTCAAAACGCCGCTTCAGGCGCTGTGGAAACGCTACCTCACCCGCAACGGCACCGAGGGGCTGCACCGCAGGAACATGGAGCTGCTCGCGTGCATGGAGAATGGGGATGTGGACGGTGCCAAGCGCGCCATCGCGGAATCGATTGCCAGCACCATCAGCGG
>CAZJYV010000099.1:0-6782 GCA_964550295.1 uncultured Clostridium sp.
GCAAGGGGCATCCCCTCCGAAGCCACGTTCATTCCGTATGCGGCGAAGATGATCGAGGGCACGGACAGAACGATTGTCACAACCGCGAGGAACTTCATTACAATGTTCAGGTTGTTCGATATGACGGAAGCGAAAGCGTCCATCATGCCGCTGAGTATGCCGCTGTAGATGTTGGCCATCTCGATGGCCTGCCGGTTCTCGACGATAACATCCTCCAGCAGGTCCGTATCCTCCGGATATTTTTTGATGCGCTCCGACTTGAGCAGCTTCTCCAGTACGGTTTCATTCGAACGCAGGGACGTTGTAAAGTACACCAGGCTCTTCTCCAGCTCAAGCAGAACGATCAGCTCGCGGTTCTGGGTGGAGTCGTGCAGCTTTTTTTCGACGCTGTCGCTCTTCCTGTTGATGATGCGAAGGTACTGAAGGTAAAGGGACGCGTTGCGGTACAGGATTTGCAGCACAAAACGCGTTTTCATATTCGTGCGCATTTCGCCTGTGCGCTTTTGCTTCATCGTGTTGAGAATCGGCGTTTCAGACAGGCATACGGTTATGATGGCATCTTTGGCGAGGATGATGCCCAGAGGCATAGTGACATAGGTTTCCTTATCCTCGTTTTTTTCCAAGGCAGGGATGTCAACAAGAATCAGCGTATATTGATCTTCCGTTTCGATACGGGCGCGCTCTTCTTCGTCGAGAGCCGCGCGCAGATCTTCCGGTTCAATGGCAAATTGCTCGGAAATTTCGGAGAGCTCCTCTTCGCTCGGGCTGGTCATGCAAATCCAGCAGTCCTTCTCCGGTGCGGTCAACTCCTTCATTTCGCCGTTTTCCGTCTTGAAAATTTTTATCATTCCAGGTCGCTCCTTTCACAATACGCATATTGCGAAAAGACATAGCTTCCCGAACATGCGATTTTTTTTATTATTTGGTCTTAATCGTTCGGGGATGCTATCCACACAACCACACTCCTTTCTTAACCTTATTATTATAGGCAAGAAAGCGTCTCTTGAAAAGAGGAAAATTCGGCAGAAATCGAAAACATTTTATGTATATGAACAAATATTTCACCGGCCGGTGACTTGCTGCGATAATGCGTGCAGCCCCCAGCGCCGGATGATCGCAGAAATGCCAGGCTTTGCATGGTAAATTCGGCGCGGCCTCCGGCTGGGCGAAGACCGCGTCCGAACGGAATCATTCCTTTGTAATGGATGTTTTTTAATATTTCATCTTTTGTTCCAGGGAAACGACAATCTCGCCGATGGCTTTTTCCTTGACGGCGCTTGCAGCAAGGAAGTTATTCGTCAAACGAAGCAGGTACTCCAGCTCTCTCAGGCAGTGCGCATGCTTGATTTCGCAGCCGAGTCGGTTGGCAACTTCGCAAAACAGCTTCGCTTCACACTCCGCAACCCTACTTTGACTGCAAGCGATGTCGTCGATGCAGCTCGGACGCGGCGGCTCGCACCTGTGCCCGTGCCCGCACCCCAAATCACACCCGCCGCTAAAGCCATCCATTTCAATATCGTCCATATACAATCATAACCCTCCTTTTTGATGGTTTTGTTATATAGTATTTACATTGTCATAAAATTGTGCGCATGCATACAAAAGTCCCCAAAACGTGGCGAAAAGAGGTCTTGCCGCGGTTTGGTATACATTTTTTTGCGCATACGCATATTATTGTAATAGTAAAAGGAAAGGAGGTGTGTTATGAGCAACCAAACGTCGAATGACTACTATGCACAGCCTCAGTCTTGTTCGATCAGGCCGCAGTCCGGCATGGATTCGAAGGCGTTTCTATGCACATGCTCTACGCGTGTGCTTGCGTTTTTCGCGTTTATGTTGGGATCAGCCTTAGGCCTGATCTTCGGCGTTTTCTTCGCGCTGGAGCTGTTTTTGGCGATACCTGCTTTGATCGTTTTGGCGGTTATATTGGCGATCATCGTCGTAGGTCTGGTGATATTCCGGTTATGTTTATGCTGCTATCGCAAGAGATGCGGCTGACCATATAGCGCGATGCGCAACGATGCGCTGTGACGGATAGAAAAGGCCGTCCCGACGGTTCGCCGGGGCGGCCACGCTTGTGCGGACCATCCTGAGGGGATTCAAGCGGTAAAAAGCCGATCCAGGGCTTCTTCGCGCGTCGCGACGAAGAACACATCCCGGCCCGCGTTGCTTTCGTAAATAAAATCCCGCAAAGGCTTGCTGGTATAATTCGAATAGTCGCCGTAAATGGCAATTTTCATCTTGTAATTGATGAACTTCTGCAGGATATCGCCCGCGAGGCGGGTGCGCAGGATGAAAAAATCCTCCGCGACGGCCTCCTTGCTCAAGGCAATGCGATCGCAGTCCGCCTCATATCGAACGCTCGCCATCAAGTCCAGCGCGGACTGCACGTCGAAGATCCGGGCTCCGTCGCCCGAAACCAGCGCGACCGATTGACCGTTGCGGGTGAAAAGCTGTATCTCCAAGCCTTGCTCCTCCTGCTGTTGATCAGATATTAGCATAAAAGCCGCCCGCCGGCAACGCCTTGCAGGCACGGCGGGGTGGCTGCGCGGCCTTCGCGTTTTGCGTTTTTATGATCCCGCCTTTTATAGCGCGCTCACGCAACGATCGATCTGTTTGCCGGATAAGCCGAAAAACGGTGATGAATCTTAAAACGCGTCAACGAACCATATCCTGCAGATATCCGTAACCTTCCCGCTCCATCTCCTCGCGCGGGATAAACCGCAGCGCCGCGCTGTTGATGCAATAGCGCAGGCCGCCTTTTTCGCGCGGGCCGTCGGTGAACACATGGCCAAGGTGCGCGTTTCCCGTGCGGGAGCGGACCTCCGTGCGGATCATGCCGTGTGCGAGGTCCCGTTTTTCGCGCACGACGTTCGGGTCGATCGGGCGGGAAAAGCTTGGCCAGCCGCAGCCGGACTCGAATTTGTCACTTGAGGCAAAGAGCGGCTCGCCGGTTGTGATATCCACATAGATTCCGGAACGGAAATGATCGTAGTATTCGTTGCTGTAAGGCGGTTCCGTGGCGGCGTTCTGCGTCACATCGTACTGCGCGGCGGTCAGGGAGCTGCGCAGGGTTTTTTCATCCGGTTTGCTGTAAGCGGCGGGGTTCACCACGGCCGCCGCTGCCGCGGCAAACTTCGCGCGCGGGATGTGGCAGTACCCGTCGGCGTTTTTGTCGAGGTATTTCTGGTGGTAGTCCTCCGCGGGGTAGAAATGGATGAGCGGCGTAACCTCGATCACGACCGGCTTGTCGTATCGTTTTTGAAGGTCGGCAACGGCCACCTCGATGGGCAGCCTGTCCGCTTCATTGGTGTAATAGATGCCCGTGCGGTACTGTGTGCCCGTGTCGTTGCCCTGCCGGTTGAGGGCGGTCGGGTCGATGACGTCGAAGTAAAGGGCAAGCAGAAACGCGGGCGGAAGCACAGCCGGATCATACACAACGCGCACGGTTTCCGCGTGGCCCGTGTTTTTACGGCATACTTCCTCATAAGTCGGGTGTTCGGTTTTACCGTTTGCGTAGCCGACTTGCGTCTCCAACACCCCGTGAACGGAGGCGATGTATTTTTCCATGCCCCAGAAGCAGCCGCCTGCAAGATAAAGTTCAGCCATAAAAAGCACCTCGCATCATAAAAGTGATCCTCAATAGCATTATCTCGCACGGCATGGGATATGACAAGCGTCTGCACCCAAAAGCCGCAAAGAAAGGGGCAAGCCTGCGCTCACCCCTGAAACTGCTTTGCTTATGTCGTGCCGCTCCCCACGCCGCTAGCCCCGCCGTAATACTCGTAGAAGGTCATCACAAGGCTGACGGTCACGCTCGCGTCCTGTGCGTCGTTGTGAAGCGTGTCGTTGGCAATGCTCAAATCGCTGATCTGGTTTTCAAATTCGCTCGCTGCCAGTGTGTTGAGGATATGCAGCGCCGTCGTATAATCCCGGGTGGAATAAGTCAGCATGACGGATCTGCGCATGACGTAGGAAGCATCCTCGCTGACCTCATCCTCAAAGTTGATGCTGTAACCGAGCGCCGGGCTGAGGATGACGTTCAGCTCCGTGATCACGGCGTCCGCATTGTCATAATCCGGCAGGTGCGGGGGATTTCCGCTGTATTGCTCGTTCACCTTGTCCAGCTCGGTCTGCATGTTCTTCTGCACGGTGAGCATGGCCATCTTCGTGTCCATATCCGCGAGGACGTCCGCCTGCTGCAGGGCAATCGCGTCCAGATCGCGCTGAACGGGTACCTGAACGAGGTAATAGTATAAAACGATCGCCAGCAGGATAGTTAAAAGGACGATCTCCCTGAACGTTACATTCCGTTTCACTCCGCTACCTCCTGCGCCAGCGCCAGCACGATGGTTGCCGTTACGTATTGTACCTTGGTATTTTGATCCTCAACGGTACTTGCGTTGTACACATCGGCTGAGGTAAAGTACGCGCTGTCCTGAAGCACCAGCTTGTACCGGGCGACCAAACTCAGCTCGTTGGCGATGATGGTTACGGTGGCGCTGTCGCCCGCGATGGCCACGGATGTGATGTTCACAAGGCCGGCGGCGTTGCTGTCAAGCGTTTTAAGCAGGTCGATGCGGTCGATCAGAACGGCTTCCTCCGAGGTTTGGTAGTGCTTGGTGTAGCGCTCGTAATCTTCCTTCACCTGCTGAAAGTCGGCAAGCTGGGTTTCAAGCGCGCTTTGCTGCTGCAAATTGCCCTCGAGCTCCGCGCGCGCTGCAGCGACTTTGTCGAGCCGGTCAAGGATGCCGAACTTCGTCAGCACGCCTGCCGCCAGCGCAAACAGCACGACCGCGACGACCGTCTTGGTAAGGCTGTGGGCGCTCACTGCCTTAACGTAGAGGTTCATGGTGGTTTTGGTCGGATAGCGAACCGCGCGCCGTCCGAATGAGATCGGCTGGCTGAGCCGGTTTGACAGCGCACTTTTCTGCGCAGCTGGCATCTTGCTGTCCATATCAATCCCCTCCTTTACAGAACAACGCCGACGGCCGCCATACAGCGTGCCGCAACGTGTTCGTCGCCCGTATGCTCGGGCAGGATATCCGCGATGGCGTGTGTGGCAAAACCGATATCCTCGGCGATGGTTTCCCTGAGCGCGCCGATGCCGCTGCCTTCCCCTGCGAAATACATGGTGTTGATGGCGCTTTCCGCGTCGCCGTAGCGGTAGAAGTTGAGCGCCTTGTGTATTTCGAGGGAAAGCCGCTCATACACCGTCGTGCAGACCACTTTATCGAGGATGCCCTCGTGGTTGGTCGCGCGGTGGCTTGCGGCAAGGTATTTATCGATTGCGTAATGCTCGGCGATCGCCTCGTCTACGTTCAGGCAGCCGATATCGATCACTTTGTACGCCTTGAGCGTCGTATCGCGGAAGATGTACAGGCGGGTGTGTTCATACCCGATATCCGCGATGCAGAACTCCTTGGCGGTCAGTATGTGCAATTCGGCCGCGGTCTTGGCGAGGTTGATGATGGCCATTTCGCGCGGCAGCGCAACCGTCAGGCGCAGACCGGAGCGCCGCATCAAGTCGGCATACTGTCGCACGACATCCTTTTGCGCGGCGGCGGTGACGATCTCAACGGAGACCGGCTTGCCGTTTTCGTCCGTAATGGTATGTTCGACCGCGTAATCGTAGGTGTATTTGGCGCTTTCCACACCCGTATAGTCCCTGAACTCATAGGGCAGGTTGAGCACAAGCTGCTCCGCGGAGGTTGCCGGCATGCTCATGCGCCGAAAAAACACGGCGTATTCCGGCAGGATGACGGCGCACTGCCGCCCCGCGATCCTGTGCTTTTTGCGCATCTCCCGAAGGAAGCGCGAGAGCAGCTCGGGGGATACGATCGCGCCGTTTTTCACAAGGTTATCCGGCAGCCTTTCGCTGGCAAGCCTGAACGCGCCGCCGCGCCACGCGGCGAGCTTCACGGTGCTGCTGCCGATGTCCAAGCCTATGAGCTTTGTTCTCATAGAAAGCCCCTTTCCATATCTAAATTGGTTTTCAAGCGGTTGACCTGACCTATATCAAGGGCGTCACAGCCCGAAAAGACTTAGGTATGCGGAGATGACCGCGCTTCCGAACAGCATCGAAAGCCACGTTCCGCAGGCGATAGCCGGCCCGAAGGGGAAGGGTTTGCCCGATTTGATGCGCGCAATCAGGGCGAAGGCGATCCCGACAAAACACGCCAGCAGGAGGGCGAACACGTTGAGCTGCCAGGAGAAGTACAGCCCCGTCATAAACAGCAGCTTGATATCCCCGCCGCCGACGGCTTCCTTCTTGAGCAGCTTCTCAAGCAAAAGCGCGATGAGAAGCACCGGCAGGGATACGCTCAGCCCGCCGATGACGGATTGAAGCGCAACGTGCGGAATATCCCCGGAAACGAGGATGAACGCAACGCGGATTGCGATTCCGGCGATGATCAGCTTGTTGGGGATGATCTGCGCCTGTGCGTCCGTAAGGGAAAGCCAAAGCAAAACGGAGCCGAGCAGCGCCATTTCAAGCGCTTTCAGGCTGATATCCCACTTGAGCAGGGCGGTGACGAACACCAGCGCGCCCAGCAGTTCCGCCAGCGGATAGCGCAGGCTGATCTTTGCGCCGCAGTAGCGGCATTTGCCTTTGAGAAACAGCCACGAAAACAGAGGCACGAGATCAAAAACGCCCAGCGTATGGTTGCATGAGGGGCAGTGGGAACGCCCCTTGGCGATGGATTCTCCGCTGACGGTGCGCATGGCTGCGCAGTTGAGGAAGCTGCCTGCGGCAAGGCCGATCAGGCAGGTGAGGGTGATGG
>CAZJYV010000100.1:0-3986 GCA_964550295.1 uncultured Clostridium sp.
GGCGGCCTCCGCATCACGCGGGGGTCGCTTTTTCGGTTAACGTCCAGATGTACGGGCGGATGGTTTGATACGGGGCGGACATTTTGACAATCCTTCCGCCTTGCGGTACAATCGCATTGGAATAAAGGATAGGCGAGGTTAACCATGAAAACGCTGATTCAAAACGGAACCGTCGTCAACCGGGATGGCAGCCGCGCGGCGGATGTTCTGATCGAAAACGACCGCATCGTCCGCGTCGCGCCGGGGATTGCCCGCGACGATGCGCAGATTGTGGACGCGCGCGGGCTTTATGTGATGCCCGGCTTCATCGATACGCACACGCATTTCGACCTTGATCTGGGGTTTACGAAAACGGCGGATGATTTTATCACGGGTTCCAAAGCCGCCGTTCTCGGCGGCACGACCTGCGTGCTCGATTTCGCCACGCAGGAGCCGGACGGCACGCTTGAGGCCGCGCTCGCCCTCTGGCATGAAAAAGCCGAAGGCAGCTCCTGCAATTACGGCTTCCACATGGCGATCGCGCGCTGGGACGCGCACACGGAGGCGGAACTGCCCCGCATGAGCGCCGCGGGCGTGACCTCCTATAAAATGTACATGGTTTATGATACGCTGCGCGTGGACGACGGCAGCATCTACGCCGCGCTCAAAGCCGCGGCGAAGGAAAACGCGCTGCTGGGCGTGCATTGCGAAAATTGGGATGTGCTGCGCCGCATGATTCCGGAAGTGCTGGCGCGCGGCGTGACCGGACCGGAGGGACACCCGCTTTCGCGTCCCGCACCCGTTGAGGCGGAGGCGGTGGGCAGGCTCATGCGCATCGCGCAGCTCGCGGGTACGCCGGTTTATGTGGTGCATCTTTCCACAAAGGAAGGCCTTAACGAGGCGCTCCGCGCCCGCGCGCGCGGACAGACGGTATACCTCGAAACCTGTCCGCAGTATTTGATGCTCACGGACGAGCGGTATTTGCAGCCGGACGGCGCAAAGTTCGTGATGTCCCCCCCGCTGCGCAAAAGCGCCGATTGCGACGCGCTCTGGCACGGGCTGAAAAAAGGGGATGTCGATTTCGTAGGCACCGACCACTGCTCGTTCACGATGGCGCAAAAGGCGCGCGGCAGGGACGATTTTTCCCTCACACCCAACGGAAGCCCGGGCGTGCAGCACAGGGGCGAGCTGCTGTTTACCTTTGGCGTGCGCGCGGGGATTATCTCCCTCGAGCGCATGGTCGAGACGCTCTCCTACGCGCCCTCCCGCCTGTTCGGCATGGAGGATCGCGGACAGATCGCGGCAGGCATGGCGGCGGACGTCGTGCTGTGGGATCCGGAGGCGGCTTTGTGCATGACGGATACGAATTCGGCGCACAATTGCGATAACTCCCCTTATGCAGGGTTCACCGTGCGCGGCCGTGCGCGGGATGTGTTCGTCAACGGCGCGCGGGCTGTGGAGAACTTTGCGCTCAAGCAAACGGGCGCGGGGAAATTTATGCACAGAAAGGGCTGCATACACACCAGATGAACGTCGTATGCATCTTAATGGCGGCGGGTGCCGCAAAGCGTTTCGGCGCGAATAAACTTGTGGCGCTCTACAAGGGCGTGCCGCTTTATGCGCGCGCGATGGACGCGATTCCGTCGGATTTGCTCTCCGCCGTGATCGTCGTGACGGGCTGCGCGGATATCCTCACGGAGGCGCGGGAACGGGGCTATGAAATTGCACAGAACCACGCGCCGGAGGAAGGCGTTTCCCACACGATCCGACTCGGCCTCGATCGGGCGAGGACGCTTGACGCGGACGCGGCCATGTTCATGGTTTGCGACCAGCCCCTGCTCACGCGTGAAAGCGTCGCCGCGCTGATCGAGGATTACCGCGCGCACCCGGAGGAGATCGTCTGCATGGCGGACGGCGCGCGGCGCGGCAACCCCGCGATTTTTCCCGAGCGGTTTTTCGGCGAGCTGTACGCCCTGAGCGCGGACAACGGCGGCAGCGACGTGATCCGCCATAACGAGGATGCGCTGCGCCTGCACCCGGTCGGCGACCCGCGCGAACTCATCGATGTGGACGGCGCGAAGGATTTAAGGGACATCGACAGTTAACAATGGACAGCGGAAAAGGAACAGCGGAACAACGGATAATCAGGCAATGCCCGCTATCCGCCGTCATCATGGAGGAACATCATGCTTGAAGCATTAAAGGGTACCATCATCCACGCACCGAAGATGGGGGAGACGGAAATCGTCGAGAACGGGTTCCTTCTTCTGAAGGACGGCGCGATCGAGGGCGTGTTTTCCGCGCTGCCGGAAGGCGTGCGTCCCGCTCGGGTGTATGACTTCACAGGCCGTCTCATCGTGCCCTCCTTTACGGATCTGCACCTGCACGCGCCGCAGTACGCGATGCTGGGCATGGGCATGGATTTGCCGCTCATCGAATGGCTCAACACCTACACCTTCAAAACGGAGGCGATGTTCGCCGATCCGGCGTTTGCGCGCAAGGTGTATGCCGCCCTTGCGGATGAGTTGATCCGTCTGGGCACGACGCGCGTGTGCATCTATGCGAGCACCCACCGCCAAAGCGCGCACATCCTCATGGAGGAGCTTGCGCGCGCGGGCGTCACGGGCTATGTGGGCAAGGTCAACATGGATCGGAACACCTCGCCGGAACTGACCGAAACGACGGAGGAATCCCTTGCGGAAACCCGCCGCTTCATCGAGGAGTGCCGCGAGAAAAATTACCCGAATCTGCGCCCGATGATCACGCCGCGCTTTACGCCCGCCTGCTCGGACGCGCTGATGGAGGGGCTGGGGCAGCTTGCGCAAGCGTACGGCGTGCCGGTGCAGAGCCACCTTTCCGAAAATGACGTGGAGATCCAATGGGTCAGCGCGCTTTGCCCGGACTGCGGGCAATATTGGGAAAGTTACGACAGGCGCGGACTTTGGCGGAAAAACACCATTATGGCGCACTGCGTTCACAGCGACGCGCGCGAGCGCCGGGCGATTCGGGAGGCGGGCGTATGGGTGGCGCATTGCGCGGACTCGAACACGAACATCTATTCCGGCGTGGCGCCCGTTCGTCTGATGTTGGGTGAGGGCGTCAACGTGGCGCTGGGCTCGGATATCGCGGGCGGCGCAAAGCTTTCCATGTTCCATTGCATGGCGCAAACCATCCGCGCGTCGAAGATGCGCTACTACTACTCCGGCAAGAAGGCGGAGGATCAATTCCTCACCGTCGCCGAAGCGTTCTATCTTGCGACCTCCGCCGGCGCGCGCTATTTCGGCGCGGGGCCGGGCTTTGCCGGCGGCGACCTTCTGCACGCTGCCGTTCTGTCGGATGAATCGCTGCCCCCCTCGCGGGCGCTCACGAGCTTTGAGCGGCTTGAGCGGCTCGTCTACGCGGACGACCCGCGCTGCGTTAAGGCCGTATGGAGCGACGGAAAACGGCGGCTTTGAGCGATCGGTCAGAATAAAAGGATCAGGCGGCTTGCGCTGTGAAGCGCAGGCTTTTTTGTTGGACGAACATCTTTTGGGAAATAATAAAAAAGACGGGAAATACCCCCTTTCAAGATGCTGACAGTTTTGGTATAATCGACTTTGCGCGTAATGGAGGAAGAAATGGAACAAACGGGGTTTGACATCGTAATACTCGGTGCGGGGCACGCAGGCTGTGAGGCCGCGTTGGCTTGCGCGCGCATGGGGATTGCTACGCTTTGCCTCACGCTCAACCTCGACTCCGTGGCGCTTATGGCGTGCAACCCCTCCGTGGGCGGCACGTCGAAGGGGCATCTCGTGCGTGAAATCGACGCCCTCGGCGGCGAAATGGGGCTTGCGACGGACGATACCTACATTCAGGTGCGCATGCTCAACACAGGCAAAGGCCCGGCGGTGCATTCGCTGCGCGCGCAGGCGGATAAAAAACAATACGAGTCTTACATGAAACAGGTGCTGGAAAACACGGATAACCTTGCATTGGCGCAGGATGAGGTGAGTGACATCACCACGGAT
>CAZJYV010000100.1:3996-6767 GCA_964550295.1 uncultured Clostridium sp.
GCAGATGGATAAGCGCCGCTATCACGAGCGCATGAAGCGCGCGCTGGAGGCGCAGCAAAATCTCACGCTTTTACAGGGTGAGTGCGCAAAAATCGATGTGCAGAACGGGCATGTGACGGGCATCCGCATATCCGGCGGCATCAAAAGCGAGGGCGAGCGTATTCCCTGCCGCGCTGTCGTCGTGGCGGCGGGCGTCTATATGAAAAGCCGCATTTTGATCGGCGACCGCGTGTGGGAAAGTGGGCCTTCCGGTCTGATGCGCGCGGAGGGATTGTCCGCGGCGCTTACGGACATCGGCTTTGCGCTGCGCCGCTTCAAAACCGGCACGCCGCCGCGCGTGCTCGGACGCTCCCTCGACTACGACCGGATGGAGCCGCAGTTCGGGGATGAGCCGCAGCCGCACTTCTCCTTCCTTACAGGCGAGGGCGGGCGCGAACAGACGCCATGCTACTTAACATACACAAACGAAGCGACACACGCCGTCATCAAGGCGAACATCCGCAGGAGCGCCATGTATTCGGGGCTGATCCACGCCACAGGCACGCGCTACTGCCCCTCCATCGAGGATAAGATCACCCGCTTTGCGGATAAGGAGCGCCACCAGCTTTTCATCGAGCCGGAAGGGCTTTCCACCGACGAAAAGTATGTGCAGGGCATGAGCACCTCGCTTCCGGCGGATGTGCAGCGCGAGATGCTTCGCACCCTCCCCGGGTTTGCGCATTGTCACATCACGCGCTACGGCTACGCCATCGAGTATGACTGCATCGACCCGCTCGCGCTGGACGCAGCGCTCGGCGCGCGCGAGATCAAGGGCCTGTTTTTTGCGGGGCAGATCAACGGCAGCTCCGGCTATGAGGAGGCCGCCGCGCAGGGGCTTTACGCGGGCATCAACGCCGGGCTGTATCTCAGGGGCGAGCCGCCGCTGATCCTCTCGCGGGCGGACGCTTATATCGGCGTGCTGTGCGACGACCTCACGGGCAAGGGCACCAACGAGCCGTACCGCATGATGACCTCCCGCGCGGAATACCGCCTGCTTCTCCGACAGGACAATGCGGATGAGCGGCTGACCGAGCTTTCGAGAAGAACCGGCCTCATTTCGGACGCGCGCTATGCCCTTTTGATGCGAAAGCGCGAGGAAACCGCGCGGGCGAAAGCTGCCCTCGGCGTGTCTGTCGCCCCGGGGGAAGCGCTGCGCACGCTGCTTGAGCAGCGGGGCGAGGCCGTGCCGAACTCCGGCGCCAAACTCTACGATCTGCTGCGGCGGCGCGGCGTGGGCTACACCGACCTGCTCGGACTGTATCCGGAAAAGCTGCCCGCGGTTTCCGCCGCGGCGCGGGAAGCCGTCGAGCTGGACGCAAGATACGAGGGCTACATCGAAAAGGAACGGGCGCTCGTCGCGCGCTTTCGGGAGCTTGAAAATACGCCGCTTGCGCCGGATCTCGATTACGGCGCGATGGAAGGCCTTCGCATCGAGGCGCGCCAGAAACTGGCCGCGCGCAAACCGGAAAGCCTTGGCCGCGCGGGGCGCATATCGGGCGTTTCGCCCGCGGATATCGCGGTTTTGATGATATACCTTAAGAAATTGACAATGGATCATTGATAATTGACAATTGCAATCGGGAAATGTCCGCTGCGGCGGGGTATAAATAATTGACAATCGGGAACGACGCACGGGGGAAGCGGATGGAAATCGAAGGGCTGATCGAACAGTATATCCCGCAGGCGGACGCGGTGCAGCGCGCGCAATTCGCGCGCTACTATGCTCTGCTTGTCGATTGGAACCAAAGGGTGAACCTCACCGCCGTCACGGAGGCGGAGGAGGTCGCAGCCAAGCACTTTGCGGACAGCCTGCTGCCCGCGCAGCTCATCCCCGCGGGCGCGCGCTGCATCGACGTGGGCACGGGCGCCGGGTTCCCCGGCGTGCCGCTGATGATCATGCGGGGCGACTTGAAGATGACGCTGCTCGATTCGCTCCGGAAGCGCCTGACGTTTCTCGACGCGCTGCTCAGGGAGCTGAACCTTTCCGCCGCGCTCGTCCACATGCGCGCGGAGGATGCGGGGCGGGATAACGGACGGCGCGGTCATTACGATGTCGCCTTCACCCGCGCGGTCGCGGGCGCTTCCGTTTTGATGGAATGGACGGCGCCGCTGCTGAAAATCGGCGGTTTATCCCTGATGTACAAAGGGCCGCGCGCGGATGAGGAACTTGCCTCAGCGCAGCACGCACAGCAGCTTTTGAAGATGGAAACGCGGATCGTCGACTACGACGTGCCGTGGGGCGAGCGCCATATCATCGTTGCAAAAAAACTTGCGCCCACGCCGAAGGACTATCCGAGGAAGGCGGGCGCTGCCGCAAAAAACCCGCTTTAAACCGAAAACAGGCGCGAGGGATGACTGCTTTTGCGGAAGCAGCGCGAATCCCGCCGCGATGCAGGAAACAGCCGCCGGATGACGAACACGCCAAACAGGGAGGACTTTTTATATGCCCGTATTCGACTTTTTAAAGGAAAACAAAAGCCCGGAGGCGGCAAAACAGCTTGTCGAGCTGCCTGTGGCGAAGATCCGCCCAAACCCCTATCAGCCCCGGACGACCTTTGATGAGGAGAGCATCGCGGAGCTTGCGCAGTCCATCCGGCAGGTGGGGCTTTTGCAGCCGCTGCTCGTGCGCAAAGTGGGCGACGCATACGAGCTCGTCGCGGGGGAAAGGCGTCTTCGCGCGGTGACGAGCCTTGGCATGGAGCGGGTGAGCTGCATCATTCAGCAGGAGATCC
>CAZJYV010000101.1:0-6743 GCA_964550295.1 uncultured Clostridium sp.
ATCTTCACTACCTCATGCAGAAATTGTTGCAATCCGCGAGGCGGTTCCCCGCGAAACCTGCGTACGCATCGACGCAAATCAGGGGTGGCAGCCAAAGGAAGCCGTGCGCATCCTCAACGGAATGCAGGAGAGAGGACTTGATATCGAGTTTGTCGAGCAGCCCGTGAAAGCGCTGGATTTCGATGGACTGAAGTATGTGACGGAACGCTCCTACATCCCCGTTCTTGCGGACGAAAGCGTGTTCTCGCCCGCCGACGCGCTCAAGATCATGCAAATGCGCGCCGCGGATATGGTGAACATCAAACTGATGAAATGCGGCGGCATTCATAACGCCCTCAAGATCGCGTCCGCGGCGGAGGTTTACGGTGTGGAGTGCATGATCGGCTGCATGCTCGAAGCAAAGATCGCCGTCAATGCAGCGGTTCATCTTGCATGCGCAAAGAAGATCATCACCAAGGTGGATCTCGACGGCCCCGCGCTGTGCAGCGAGGATCACATCCTCGGCGGCGCAACCTTCGAGGAGAAGCGCATCACCGTTTCCGACGCGCCGGGCATGGGCATCCGTGGCGTGATGGCGGAAAAAATCAGGTACCTGGACTGAGCGGCGGGCCGCATCGGAGATATCGCCTAAAATCGCCCTCGATAGCCAAAGCTTAACGGAATAACGGACCCCGCACAAGGCAACCCTAGGATCATGAAGGATCCCGGAGGGTTGTTTTGTTATGGCTCTGAACAAAGTCGACATATGCGGATTAGACACGTCGAGCCTGCCGAGGCTCACGCAACAGCAGAGCAGGGAGTTGCTGCTGCGAATAAAAGGAGGGGATACGCAGGCGCGTGAGGATTTTATCCGCGCGAACCTACGCCTTGTTTTGAGCGTGATCCAGAGGTTTTCCGGACGTGGAGAATAGATGGACGACCTTTTTCAGGTCGGCTGCATCGGCTTGATCAAGGCGGTTGAAAATTTCAATACCGATCTGGAGGTACGATTTAGCACCTATGCCGTACCGATGATCATCGGCGAGCTGCGCCGCTATCTGCGCGACAATACGACGCTGCGCGTCAGCCGATCCCTGCGGGATACGGCATATAAGGCGCTGCGTGTGCGCAACGATTTGATGGATAGACTGTCCCGCGAGCCGCGTCTTGACGAGATCGCAAAAGAACTCGAGATGAGCGAGGAGGATGTTGCCTTCGCCCTTGAGGCGATCCAGGATCCCGTATCCCTCTTCGAACCCATTTATCATGATGATGGGGACGCGATTTTTGTCATGGATCAGGTGCGGGATGATAAGGACTGCGACGATTGCTGGCTTGACGGCATCGCCATCGGCTCCGGGCTCGACCGTTTGGCTGACCGCGAAAGGAAGATCATCGAGCTCCGCTTTTTTCAGGGCCGCACGCAGATGGAGGTTGCGGATGAAATCGGCATCAGTCAGGCGCAGGTTTCCCGGCTTGAAAAAAGCGCGCTCAAACACATGAAAAAGTTCGTCTGATCTCACGCCCGAATAAACGAATCACCCGTTCTCTCAAATGCCCTCGCCTTGTACGCGAAGGGCGTTTGTGTTAATATAATACGGAACATATCGATATGTATGAAGAGGATCATTTCAATCGGAGGGTGGACTCGATGAAAAAAACGCTTTCAACCCTGCTCGTCCTGCTGCTTGTACTCAGTTTGGCCATACCCGCCTTGGGCGAAACCGACAAGGCGGAAAGAAACTTTCCGGGCAATCTGTTCAAACTGACCACCGCGCAGGACTTTTCTCTCGGTGAGTTGGACGGACTTGTGATTGACGAAACCTTTGGCGACGGCGCGCTCAGGCTTGCCGAAGGCACGGCGCAGGGGACTTATATCAGCGATGTGATCGGTGTTGCGCCGTTCGAGTATCTTGTCGCTTCCTGGAACGCGGATGTACCCGCGGGAACTGAAATTGAAATTTTCGCACGCGCCTATGTCGATATGCGCGAAAGCTGGACGGGGTGGATGAGCTGGGGCGCGTGGCGCGCGGACATCAAGCGGGGTTCCACTGAGGATCAGGATGATCTTGCTTATATGGATGTGGATACGCTGACCATTTCCGGTTCCTCGGGGGAAACGGCGAGCCTTGTTCAGATGAAAGCCGTGCTGACGGCCGCGCCCGATGGCGTCGGGCCCACGCTGCGCCAGATTGCCGCCACCTACAAGAATACGCTGGATGGCCAGGCCATCACACCCGCTTACTGGGGAGAAACGATGGACCTGCCCGCGAGCGTGCGCCTTGACACGCCCGCATATTCCCAAATGATCCGGGAACCCGCTATCGCGGACTCCATGTGCAGCGCAACGACGATCTGCGTCCTCCTCAACGACAGGGGGCAGAATGTGCTGCCTGAGGAAATCGCGCTGATGAATTACGATAAAACCTACGACGGATTCGGCAACTGGGCATACAGTGCCGCCGCCGCAGGCGCGTTCGGATATGATGCGTACTGCCAGTACGGCAGCTTTGACCTGCTCAGGCAGGAGCTTGCGCACGGCTACTCTGTGGGCATCAGCGTGCGTTACTCCAACTCGACAAACGGCAGTTATCCCTATCTGGAGAACGCACCCATCGGCAATACGGGAGGGCATCTCATCACCATCACCGGATATGAAACGATCGACGGCGTGGATTTCTTTTATTGCAGCGATTCCGCGGCAGGAAACGACGCGGCCTGTTTCGTGCGCTATCGCGCGGATCAGCTTGATGCCTGCTGGAGCGGCAGACTGATGTACGTTGTGCATGAAAAAGAGGATACCGGCGCGCTCGCGCCCAACCGCGTGGCAGCGGAACTCGTGCCCGCAGCCGGCACGGAAAACGGTTATACGCTCACGGTGAACGGGGAATCACTCCTGCTCGACGCGAGCTTTGACGGTAAAATGCTCAGAAGCGACGGCGGCGGCATCATCGCGGCATATGTTGAGCAAGCGCAGCCCGCTGCTTTGCCTGCCGGTGTAAAAACGACCGAGGCAAATCGCACCATGCTCTATTCCATCGGCACGAAGGACGGCGTGCTTCGCATCGATCCGGCGGATGTTCTCGCGGGGATAACGGGCAGTGCTACGTTGCATGTGTTCGTCATGCTCAATAACGGCTTAACCTACGAGGCAAAAATTCTGATGGAAGGCACGGCTGCAACCCCTGCGCCCACGCCGGAGGCGACCGAAGCCGCAGCGCCCGTTGCAACCCTTGAGCCGGCGCCTGCGCCGACGGAAAAGCCTCTTATCGGCAGAGAGAACGTCAGCCGCCTGCTGATCATCGCGGTGTCCGCGATTGTTGCCGCGTTCGTCATTCGTTATTTCCTAGCGAAAAAGGAACAGACGGATAAGAAAAAGAACAAAAACAACGACAACAGACCTCACGGAAGATGAAAGAAAGGGTTCTGCGATGAGGAGAATCAACATCAACGACGGCTGGCGCTTTTATCGCGAGGCCCAAGCGGACGACCCGGCGGGCGGCAGGGAAGACTGCGTTAACGTGCAGCTGCCCCACACGAATGCCCTGCTGCCCTACAACTATACGGATGCGAGGGCGTATCAGTTCGTTTCGGGTTATGAACGCGTGCTTCACGCGCCGCTTTCGTGGAGCGGCAGGCGTGTATTTGTCACATTCGAGGGCGCGGCGCACAGGGCGGAAGTTTTTTTAAACGGTGAAAAACTAGCCGAGCACACCTGCGGCTATACTGCGTTTACCTTGGAACTGACGGGCAAGATTCGCCTTGGAGACGACAACACGCTTTATGTCCGATTGGACAGCCGCGAAAGCATCGACCAGCCGCCCTTTGGCGGAAGGATCGATTTTCTGACTTACGGCGGGCTTTACCGAGGGGCATATATCGAGCTTGCGGGCGAAACGTTCCTTGCGGATGTTTTTATCGCTACGCCGGAACCCGATGAACTCCGCTGCGATGTTTCGCTTGACGGCGCAATCGCCGAAGGCGCACGCATTGAGGCTGTCGTACGGGGCAATGACGGAAATGCGCTTTTTTTCAAGCAGTATGCGCTTTCGGAAAACAGCCTGCGCTTCCGCGAGCCTGTCGAGGGCGCAAAACCATGGAGTTGCGATGAGCCTGTTTTGTATACGCTTGAGCTGACCCTCCTAAATGGGGATGGCGAACGGTTGGACGATAAGCGGGTCCGCTTCGGCTTCCGAACGGTTCGCTTCAAGAAAGACGGATTCTATCTCAACGGAAAAAAACTTAAACTGCGCGGTCTGAACCGCCATCAGTCCTATCCGTATGTCGGGTATGCCGTGCCGGAATCGCTTCAGCGGTTTGACGCGGATGTGCTGCGCTTTGAGCTGGGGTGCAATATGGCGCGTACCGCGCACTATCCGCAGTCCCGCCATTTTCTCGACCGGTGCGACGAAATCGGTCTGCTGGTGTTCACAGAAATTCCCGGCTGGCAGCACATCGGCGGCGCGGACTGGAAGGATGAGGCGGTGAAGAATGTCTGCGACATGGTGCGTCAGAACAGGAATCACCCGTCCATCGTTATCTGGGGGGTGCGCATCAACGAATCGCAGGATGACGACGCGTTTTATATCCGCACGAATGCGGCGGCGCATGCGCTGGACGATACGCGGCCGACCTCAGGCGTGCGGTTTTTGGAAAAGAGCAGCCTTCTTGAGGATGTCTATGCCTATAACGATTTTTCCCATGTCGGGAACAATCCGGGGCTTCGCGCGAAAAAAACGGTTACGAGCAACCCCGCCAAGGGATACATCGTCAGCGAATACAACGGCCACATGTTCCCGACCAAGCCGTTCGACAGCGAGGCGCACAGGCTTGCACACGCGCTCCGTCACGCGAGCGTGCTTGAGGCGATGTATGCGAATGCGGATATCGACGGCTGCATCGGCTGGTGCATGGCGGACTACAACACGCATTCCGACTTCGGCGCGGGGGACGGCGTCTGTTATCATGGTGTGACGGACATGTTCCGCAACCCGAAGCTTGCGGCGGCAGTCTACCGTTCGCAGGCGGAGGGAGAGCCTGTGCTGGAACTTTCCTCCTCAATGAACATCGGTGACCATCCCGGCAGCAGCATTGGGGATGTTTACGCCTTTACGAACGCGGACAGCGTCCGCCTTTACAAGGCGGGTGAGCTTGTGGGTGAATTCCTTCCGGATCGGACGCATTTTGGTCATATGTCGCATTCCCCGGTGGTGATTGACGATCTGATCGGCAACCTGATTGAAAAAAACGAACGCTACCCGGCAAAGGTCGCAGCGCTGATCCGCGAGGTGCTGCTTGCCGTTTCAAAGCACAGCATATCGAACCTGCCGCTTCGCTATAAGGCGATTGCGGCAAGGCTGCTTCTTTTCCACGGTATGAGCATGGAGGAGGGCGTTCGGCTTTTTAACCGATATATCGACGGTTGGGGTGGCAAGGCGCATGCCTGGCGGTTTGAAGCCATCAGGGAAGGCAAAACCGCGGCGGTTTTGGAAAAAGGCGCGGCTGAGTCCGTCCGGATCTGCGCGAGGGCGGACCGAACGGCCTTGACGGAGGGCGAAACCTACGATATGGCGATCGTTCGCATTTCGGCGATCGACGAGGCGGGTAACCGGCTGTCCTATTATCAGGAACCTGTGGAACTTACGGCGCAAGGCCCGATTGAGATCATCGGCCCTTCAATCATCAGCCTCAAGGGTGGTGCGTTTGGTACGCTCATTCGGACTGTCGGCATGGTGGGCGAGGCGACCCTTACGCTCAGTTCCCCGCAAGCGCAGGGAACCTGTATTGAGTTTTCAATCACATGAGAAAGGCTGTTTTTATAGAAACACCCCCTGCGGCAAACAGGGGGTGTTTCTCTGTTTATGCTTTCATTTGAAATTGTTCGCGATCGATGGCGTAGAGATCGGCGGGATAGCTGTCGTCGATCATGATATCGCCGATTTTTTTAAAGCCGAGTTTTTGAAGAATCCGCACGGATGCCGCGTTTTCAGAGTCGACGCTGGCGAGGTAACAATTGTGCTCATATGTCTCAAACAGATATTTAAGCACGGCGCGGGCTGCTTCATAACCGTATCCCCGTCCCCAGCAGTCCCTGCAAAAGCCATAGAGAAATTCATTCCCGTTCACATCATCCGAAACGCGGAAGCCGCAATACCCGAGGTATACCCCGCTTTCATTTTCGATAACGGCAAATTCGGCGGAGCGATCCGAAAACGGCGCTTCGCATTCCTCACGGAACAGCTCCATACGATGTTCGTATGTGAGTCGCGTCACCCCGCCCGTATATCGCTTGGCGACAGGGTCGTTGATCATATTCCAAAATCGGTCAAAATCCGCCGGCTCATGCTTTCTTAATATCAAACGCTCCGTTTCAAGCATCATGCGCACGCTCCTGCTTTCTGATTGGAATAATCGCATTATACAAGGTTTTCATTTACGTGTCGATTCCGATCTCTCCATAGCAGCCGCCTTCTCCCCTGATGCGGTCCTGCGAAATGCAGGAGGGTTTCTTTTGTGCCGCCGGTGCCTTATACTGGGTCTATGAAAAACCATATCCCGCAGGGTTTGCGGGCAGGTCAAAAATCTTCCTCACAGCATTGACAGAGCAACCCCTTTCTGCTAAAATACGTTATTGTCGGCAATGGCGCAGTGTTCTTATGTGCTGTCGTCAGCGAGGCTCCGCCGGGAGAATGAGCGCCTGTAGCTCAGCTGGATAGAGTAACGGCCTTCTAAGCCGTGGGTCCAGGGTTCGAGTCCCTGCGGGC
>CAZJYV010000102.1:0-6737 GCA_964550295.1 uncultured Clostridium sp.
ATTATAGCACAGTTTTTATCTTGGTTCAAGCCCGCTTTTTACAGTTCAAGCTCCATAAACGCCTCGCCGAAGGCAACCTTTCCCGTAAACCTGAAGCCCGCACTCATGTAAACATGCTCCGCTGCGGCGTTCCCCGGTACGACGGAAAGCTCAACCTTTTTCGCGCCAAATTTTTTCAATTCATCCAAAGCAAGCTGCAAGGCCGTTTTGCCAAATCCCTTGTCCTGAAAACGCGCATCCACCATGAAGCGCAAGAGTTCATATCGTTTGTTTGGATGATCGACCATGAGCATCACAAAACCGACAGGCACGCCATGTTCCTCCACAACGAACGGATGTGCGATGTTTTTCATAACGTACGCCTGCGCAATAGAAACCGCGTTGGATGCCACATATCGTTCCTGATCCGACGTGGTTTTCAGCTGCATCGTCTCGAAGAAGTTATGTTCGGAAAGAGGCGCAAGCCTCGTCTGTTTGCTTTGGATATAAGTCATATCCAGTTCGCGGCGCAGCCTCTGGGCAAAAGAGAGCGCGCCCGTTTCATCCTTAACCGGTTCTTTGGAGTCCTCCATGCCTGGCACGTTTGAGAAGATCACCGCGCTCACGCCGTACGCAAGCGAACTGTAAACGCTCGTATGTGAAGCGGGTATGTTCGCGTTCGCGAAATGCCATCCAAGCTTTTCTTCAAAGCCGCAGCCTCTGCCGCCGCTCTTTTGTGCGAAGAATTTTTTCGTTGCGGCCTTGCCCAAAAGTGCTTCCGTGCGCAGCGCTTCGAGCCATTTAACCATGTCGAGCGCAGAAATGACGATGCCCGTTTCTCCACCAACGCCCACCGGCTTGCCGAGCGGGATGTTCTTTCCGTCCACAACGTCGGAATAGGATGCTTCCGGCGTTTCGCCCAGCGCGGTTTCGTCCATTTTAAGCGGATCAAAAAGTTTTTCATTCATCAGCAGCGCAAGCGGCTTCTTTGCCGCGCGTTCCGCCGCCATGCCAAGCAAGCGGAAGTTGGAGCGCGCGCCTTGCTCGTCATCCCCTTCGGAAACCGCAAGGGTGTTGATCAGCGCGATGAATTCCTCATCCGCCAAGCGCGCGGTCGCAGCCGCAAAGCGCGCCTGTTCGGCTTCCGCCCCGGAAAGCCCTCTTTCCCGAATCTTTGCTTCCGCGCGGCCGAGCAGCGCGTTTTCAACATAATCCGGCGCGAACTTTTTCAAGTACAGAAGATCGGCAAGCGTGAACTCCGCCGCGTGAGCGTATTCGGGCACGTACCGATCAAGCTTATCCCGCAGGGACAGCGTTTTGCTTTGATCGAGCAGCAGCATCAACGCAGCGGTGAAGGTTTGCGTCATATCCCCAGCCGCGAAGCGCGTGTGCAGCGAGTTGAACTGTTTTTTTTCGCTGTCTGAAAAGCCGTAAGCGGTTTCGAACAGCGGCAGGCCGTCCTTCCGCACGGAGATCACGCCGTTGAATTTCCATAGTCTGGCAATTTCCGCAAGCGCGCGCGGCGTAAAGGTATCCGGGCGCTCCGGCGCGACCTCGGTCAGGCCGGGCAGCGCGGCTTCGTCCGCTGCGGCAAGGGTATATTCCTCTGTCATCGCGGGGATGACGACCGCGTAGCCCAGATTTCCAAGCGTGCTTGAGAAGGCTTTGAGCGTTTCTTCCTCGCCGTGTACCAAAAAAACGCGTTTGGGTTTTCTGCCGAGCTTTTCCAGCCATTCGATCAGTTCACTCCTGCCCGCATGACCGGAGAAACCCTCCGCCTTGCGAATCGATGCGTTGACTTTGATCTCCTCACCAAAGAGCTTGACCTTATCCGCGCCTTCGATCAGCGCGCGCCCAAGCGTGCCGCTCGCCTGATATCCGGTGAAGATCACCGTGGAATCCGAACGGAACAGATTATGCTTAAGGTGGTGGCGGATGCGCCCCGCGTCGCACATGCCGGAGGAAGAAATGATGATGTTGCAGCCCGGCTGGACATTGATCATCCGGCTTTCATCGGCGCTTTGCGTGACGCGAAGGGTCGGAAAATCGAAAGGCGAACCGTTTTGAGCGATCCGCTTCGCCTCTTCATCATAATAATCGGCGGCGTTGCGCTCATACACCTGTGTTGCGCTGATACCCAGCGGACTGTCCACATAGACAGGGATTTTATCCAGCCCCGGCACAGCGTTGCGCAACAGAAGCTTTTTGATGTAATACAGCAGCTCCTGCGTGCGGCCGATAGCGAAGCTTGGGATCACGATGTTTCCGCCGCGCGCCATGCCCTCGCGCAGGAGTGAGGCAAGCTCCGCTTCCTTATCAACCGCCTCGCGCACCTCATGTTCGCGGTCGCCGTAGGTTCCTTCCATCAGCAGGTAATCCGCGCCGTCGATGGGTTGAGGATCCTGCAAGATCGGCCTGTTGTCGCGCCCAACGTCACCGGAGAAGACGAGTTTGAGCGTTTTGCCCTCCTCGGTTACCCAGATCTCGATGGCGGCGGAACCCAGAAGATGCCCGGCATCGGCAAACCGCGCGCGCATGCCCGGCGCAACCTCGGTAATTTCGTTGTAGGTGACGGTTTTGAAGGCTTTAAGCGAATCGACGGCATCCTGCGCGGTATAAAGCGGTTCCACAAGCGGCTTTCCGGCGCGCAGGTTCTTGCGGTTGGTATACTCCGCTTCCTGCTCCTGAATATGGCCGCTGTCCGGCAGCATGATGCCAGCCAGTTCCGCCGTGGCGCGCGTGGCGATAATCCGTCCCTTGAAGCCGCGCCTGACGAGCAACGGCAGAAGCCCACTGTGGTCAATGTGCGCGTGGGTCAGAAGTACCGTATCGATTTCGGAAGGATTGAACGGAAAACCGCCTTCGCCGTATTGGGTTTTCACATCCGCGCCCTGCCGCATGCCGCAGTCCACAAGAAATTTTTTGCCTGCAAACTCGATCATATGGCAGGAACCTGTCACGCAGCGCGCCGCTCCACAGAATTTGAGCTTCATATCGACTCCTCCAGATGGTTGATCAACGTTAATCTTCCCGGCTTACGCGTTTTTGCCGCAGCACTGTTTATACTTTTTTCCGCTTCCGCACGGGCAGTGGTCGTTCCTGCCGACCTTGTCCGCGCTGATGAATACCTTTGAAGCGCGGAAGTCCTTTGTGATCTCGCGGCGGCGTTGTTCGCTCAGCACGCCTTCCCATTCGGGCAGGCTTGAAAGCCAGTCCGCCTTGGCGTCGAGCATGTTGAAATAGAGCTTTTCGTAATCGATGTCGAGCGCAATCTCCGTATCGGGCGCAAGGTTTTCCAGATCGATTTCCTGACGCAGACTGGTGTTTATGCCGTCGAGGAAGCCCGAAAAAGTTGTGTCGTCCATGCCGAAGGATGCGGCAAGCTCGTCCAACCTGCCCTTTTGAACCTGAGTATGCTGCGCGAGCAGCTTTTTGTAATTCTCCGTTTCCAACGCGAAGTAAGCTTTCCAGAACGCGTCGTGCTCCTGCTCCGTGCGCTCCCGGCGCGCGATTTCCTGCCAATCTAAAAAAAGACTCATTCTTATCCCTTTCTTTTTCGATACGGGCGGCCGAAATCGATCCGGGCGCCCGTACATCATCACTCTATAATGTTATCGCCCCATCAGAGCGCCTTGTCAAGATATTCCTTGATCTTGACGATGAAACCCTCCGTATCGAGTACGGTGATGTTCTTCATCTCCGCGAGGGAGGCAAGATCCTTTGTCATATAGCCGTCGCTGATGCAGTCGAGAGAAGCTTTTTCGAGTTTGTCGGCAAAGTGCATCAGTTCGGTGATGCCGTCCAGTTCGCCCCTCTTCCTGAGCGCGCCGGTCCAGGCGAAGAGCGTCGCCATGCAGTTGGTGGAGGTCTTTTCGCCATCGCGGTACTTATAAAAGTGCTTGGTGACGGTTCCGTGCGCGGCCTCATACTCAAACTTGCCGTCGGGCGAAACGAGCACGCTGGTCATCATCGCGAGGGAACCGAAGGCGGTGGCAACCATGTCGCTCATCACATCGCCGTCGTAGTTTTTGCATGCCCAGATGAAACCGCCGTCGGAACGGATCACGCGCGCAACCGCGTCGTCGATGAGGGTGTAGAAGTAGGTGATGCCGAGCTTTTCAAATTCCTCCTTAAACTCGGTATCGACGATCCTCTGGAAGATATCGCGGAACTCGCCGTCGTACTTTTTGGCGATGGTGTCCTTCGCAGAAAACCAGAGGTCCTGATGGGTCGCAACCGCATACTTGCAGCAGGCGCGCGCAAAGCTTTCGATGGAATCATCCTTGTTGAAGGTGGCCATCAGCACGCCGGGGCACTTGAACTCGTTGACGACTTCGTCAAAGACCTTCTCGCCCTTTTCGTCATAGAACGACAGGCGCGCCGTGCCTCTGCCGGGCACGCGATACTCCGTCGCCTTATACACGTCGCCAAAGGCGTGACGGGCGATGGTGATGGGCTTCTTCCAAGTTTTGACGGAGGGCGCGAGGCAGTCGAGCGTAATCGGCGCACGGAAAACCGTGCCGTCGAGGATGGCACGGATGGTGCCGTTTGGGCTCTTGTACATCTTTTTGAGTTTGTATTCCTCCACGCGCTGCTGGTTGGGTGTGATGGTGGCGCATTTAACGCCGACGCCGTACTTCTTGCATGCTTCCGCTGCTTCGATGGTTATCTTGTCATCGGTCTCGTCGCGTACGGGCAGGCCGAGGTCATAATACTCAGTTTTCATGTCGATGTAGGGGTGGAGCAGATGATCCTTGATCATCTGCCAGATGATCCGCGTCATTTCGTCGCCATCGATCTCAACCAACGGTGTCTTCATTTGGATCTTGTTCATGTATAGCTCTCCTGTTCTTACTTTTTGTTGATTTTTGTGCCGCTCAAAGCTTTGTCGAGTATCCTAGAATCGTATGCAAAAGTGGAGTCGTTCTTCTGCACCAATGCTTCGTGCGCATATCCAACGAGTTTGTCCACAAGATGCCTGAAAGAGAGCCCGGCGGGCTCGAAGAGGTAAAAGGCAAACGAGCCGGGGATCGTGTTGATCTCACAGACATAAAGCGCCCCGCTCGCCTTATCCATCATATAATCCACGCGTACGACACCCTTGCAGCCGAACGTGCGGAAAATTTCCTTCGTGTAACCCTGAACGCGCTTTGTCATCTCATCGGGAATCGGCGCGGGGATCTTTCGCGCGAGGTTTTCCATGCCCTTGCCGGTGTTGCCCTTGAGATATTTTTGATCAAAGGTTAAAAACTCCTCCCAGCTCACGGGCTGCTCGCAGAGGGACACGGTGGTTTCATCCCCGAAGCCCACGCAGGCGCAATTGATCTCATCGGGGTTTTCTAGCCCTTTTTCGATCAGGATGCGCCAATCGAACGCGCAGGCAACCTCTATTGCCTTTTCGAGCGCGACGCGGTCGGCCGCCTTCGAGATGCCGATGGAAGATCCCAGCTGCGAAGGCTTGACAAAAAGCGGATAGCCGAGCCGCTCCGCGCGCGCGACGACAGAAGCCTTGTCGCGCTTCCATTCATCCCGGTAACACCAAACGCTCGGCAGCACAGGCAGCCCCATGCTATGAAAGATGCCCTTCATCACGATTTTGTCCATGCCGGCCGCAGATGCGACGACGCCGCAGCTCGTATACGGGATATCTGCCAACTCGAAGAGGCCCTGCATGGTTCCATCCTCCCCGTGCATTCCGTGGAAAGCGAGCAGCGCGCAGTCCAGCTCAACGACCTTCTCCAGCTTGCCGAACATGCCCTTCGGGGCATACAAACCCCTCATGCCGGGCACGGGGGGCAGCATGACCTTTGTCAACCCCTTCATTTCAGGGTCGAAGTTTTTATAGGTTGCCATGTTCCGCAGCGGTTCGCCTGCAAACCATTCTCCCGCGCGCGAAATGTAAACGGGAAACGCGTTGTATTTACTTTTATCCGCGTTTTCAAGCACCTGCAGTCCCGATATGATCGAAACATCGTGCTCCGCGGCGCGGCTTCCGAAAAATACTCCAAGATTCAGCATCGTTCCCTCCTCATTCGGCGAAATTGTCGGGCAGGTCGTTCTCGAAGAGCACGACGCAACCGGGCTCCGTATAATTTTTCAAAAGCACCGTCGCCTCGGCCAGGGATTCCGCGCGCACGAGATGATCCTTGGGGAAATGCGCGTCCAAAAGCCCTTCGCAAATCGGATCCGCGTGCTTTTTGCCGATAATTATTGCTATATCGGAGCAGGCTGCCATATGATACCCGAACTCGTAATTGAGTTGTTCCTCCTCCGAGCCCTGCTCCACCAAGCCGGGGGTGATGATGATTTTCTTTCCCGGGAACATCGCAAGCACGTTGAGCGCTTCCTTGGAACCGACAGGGTTCGCGTTAAACGCATCGTCAATGACTGTGACCGGTCCCGGTATAAGCTGCAGCCTGTGCTCAACGGGTTTCGCCTGCGCAATCGCCTGGGCGACCTCCTCCATGCCCATGCCCAGACGGTATGCGAGCGCCGCCGCACCGACCATGTTCAGGATGTTATGTTTGCCCAGAAGCTGCGTTTTGCAGTCAGCTTTCTCCCCGTTTTCCGCAACGAGCGCAAACGTGCTACCCTCCGCACCGGTGCGTATGTTCTCGGCCCGCATGAAAAGTTCATCCCCCTGCGTGCCATAGAGGTATTTTTCAGCAAGCGTGCTTTCGTGAAACAGGCGCCTGCAGTTTTCATCATCCCCGTTGAGGAAACAGCAGCCGTCCTCGCCCAGACCGCGCAGCAGCTCG